>VBJK01000084.1:46358-67444 GCA_005879655.1 Chloroflexota bacterium
GATGATACCGACAATAGAGAAGCGTCTCATCAGCTCTGTTCCTTTCCAAACATCTCTAAATTGAACAGATTACAATCATACCACTAATCGGCCTGCATGACCAGCCAAGCCGTTTCAAAGTGACGAGCTTGCAGATTAGTAGAGGTAATCCAGTAATAGAGCATACCGCTACTGCTCCAGCGCATCCCAATACGCTCATCGGTATCGACTTGGAAGAGTAACGTCCAGTCTTTTGCTCCTTTGTTCAATGCTTGTGCCCGTGGATCATTTTCATCGGTGATGCCATGAGAGACGAGCTGGCATTGCAAGCGCATGTCATCCTGAATGAGATCAGGGTTGCCAAGCAGACGATGACGGAAGGCACGCTGATCAGGCGGTGTAAGATTGGCAACCAGATCTTCATATTTTTCCAGTTCTTCCTCACGCCAATCGTAGTTGGCAAGCTCGATTTGCGGCACTTGGGAGAGCGTCATTTCGCTTGCAAAACGGACAGAACTGGCTTTGAAACGGCTCTTGCCAGGCAACGTAGCAGGGAAGGGGGTACGCTTAAGGGTGGTGAAATCGACTTCCTGAAAAAAGATCTGCCAGGCACCGCAATTCTGTGGATCATCGCCGTATATGTCCTGTTTTGCATCGCAGAAGAAGAACCAAAGCAGGCCAGTTTTTGGTAAGGCTCCTTCCACGTCGTAGGGACTTACCTCTGCGAGACGAATTTGAGCAATAAAGGATTGGGGAAGACCGTCAAATGCGGGCCAAGCCAGATCAGGCGGAAGGTCGGGGAGACCGCCGACTTTGGATACGCCAACAGGCAGGTGAGCCTCATCGACAGGAGTTGTATAAATGCGGATCGAGGGTTTTGCCAGAGCGTCAATATCTTTTAGGAGACGAGAAAGTCCGGCTTGTTCAAATGCGGTGAGTAGGGCTGCTTTATCCATCGTAACGAACCTCCATAGCTAGGGTGATATCATCAAGTATGTGGTACCAATAGTAACACATTTTCGCTAGGATCTTCGTTTCACGGCAATATTATGCTGGTATTGCTCAACTTATGACAATGAAGTGTACTCCTCCACTACGAACCTATGTCTGGGATAAGCGCGTGCGCTAGAGACATGCCCAACACGAGCACAGCAGCCAGGCCAAAGTAGAGCAGGCTGAGCATAATGCGTGTTCTCAGTGGGACAGTGTAATATGCCTTTCCGGCCTCCGTGAGCGGCTTTATACCACGACCCCACAGTTCCGCAGCTGCCATGACCACAAAAAAGAGGAGCCAGATGGAACCGTTGCCATTCATCCATTGCCAGATCTGGAACGCTAACAAGCCGACAAAGCCGAGTATCCAAACTCTTCGATCGATAGCCGCCAGTACACGACCCCCATCAAAAGGGACAATAGGGATCAAATTAAACAGGTTCATAAAGAAGCCAAAGTACGCCAGGGGTGCCCAGACAAATGGGCTGAGACTAGCCTGCGCAATATAGAGACAGACTGCCGAAGCTACTGCACCCGCTATTGGACCAGCAATACCGACCTCCGCCTCGTCTTTTGCGTTGTGAGGCATCTGGCGCATGGTAACAGCAGCTCCTAGAAAGGGGATAAAGATGACACTACCAATTGGTATGCCTTTGATCTTCATGACCAGGGCATGGCCCATCTCGTGTATGAAGAGTAATGCAACCAGGCCAATCGCAAAAGGCCAGCCAAAGAGCAACGAATACACCATGATTGAGAAGAGAGCCGTAAAACCAGCCCAACCAAACTTCAAGAAAAAGACAAAACTTTTAAGCTTGAATAAGGCAACCCCAATTGCTACAAGCCACGCCCATAACCTGGCCAGACCTTTCTTCTTGGGGGCCTTTTCAGCCGTCTCCAGTTGTGCCGCCTGCTGCTGTTCCGCGCCATTATCGCTGGCATAATCATCGGCAGGCATACGATATGGACGCATTTGCTCTTCACTATAGGGTATAGGCTGGTCATACTCAGCATAATCGGCCTGATATGGCGAGGCATACGGATCGCGTGGCGTTACCGGCTGAGCTACAGCGGCAGACTCTTCCTGTGCCTGGCCATAGTAATCAGGGCGAGTATAGTCTCTTCCGTCCACTTTACCCCCTCCATACTCATGATATTCAGGGGAACTATTGAAGTCTCGGTACACGCTAGCCTCTTTTCTTGTTGAGGTTATTTATGATTTTTCTACAGTGTAGAGCTTATTACCGTTTGGTAGCTCACCCCAGGCGAACCTTTGAGATTACACATGTTTTTTTCCACAGTGTATTATATATTACGATCGAACATGTGCGAAGGTTGACTTACTCCCCCATATGAGGGAAGCACAACTCAAATAGTGGCGGGTGGCCCAGCTTGCTGCTGCTCAGGTTTAGCACTTCCTTCAAGCAAACGCAACAGAAGCCTGAGTGCAGTCAGCACGGCCCGACGTTTATTATCACTGCGACTGCCATACCATGCAGAACCAGAGGTTGTTACGACACCCATCGGGCTTTCAATAGCGATATACATGGTACCGACAGGCTTATCTTCTTGCTTATCAGGGCCAGCTACCCCGGTTACACCTATGCCGAAATCAGTGCCTAGCCGCTCGCGTACGGCGTGAGCCATTGCTCGCGCCGTTTGCTCGCTTACAGCTCCATACTGATCCAAGATTTCGCGCGGCACTCCTAGTTGCGCTTTGAGGTCAATGCTATATGCCACTAGACCACCAATAAAGTGGCTTGAGCTGGTATGAAAATCTGTAATTGTACTTGCTAACAAACCACCTGTCATGGATTCCATGGTGCTTAGCGTCTGATGGCGAGCCTGCAACAAGGTCCCTATGACACTGGCCAACGTATCTTTGTCCGTGCCAAAAACATAGCCCCCCAGGCGCTGACGAGCACTTACCTCTAGTTCCGCAACTAAACGCTCTGCTTCATCGGGAGTCTTCGCTTTCGCACTGATACGTACATCTACTGCATCAGACTTGGCATACGTGGCAATAGTAGGATTGATACTATGGATCAAGTCACCGAGCCGCTCTTCAACTGTTGATTCGCCTAGTCCTGAAACACGTAGAATACGCGTGAAGATCATTCCTCCGGTATGAGGAGCCAGACGGGGCGTTACCTCATGTTCCCACATATGTTGCATCTCACGTGGTACACCTGGCATAGTGACAATAATATGTCCATCTTTCTCGACCCACCAACCCGGTGCAGTACCAACGGGATTAGGTAAGCTTTGTGCGGAAGGGATTAACGTTGCCTGTTTGAGATTTCGCTCAGGCATTGGAGCCTGTACGGTTGCAAATTTTGCCCGCAATTGTGCTTCTAGAGTAGGGTCTACGTGCATCGTTTCGCCTACTAATGCGCTAATGGACTCACGGGCCAGATCATCTTCAGTTGGCCCTAGCCCCCCTGTCATGATAATGACATCTGAACGGTCCCAGGCTCGTCTTAATGTTTCCACAATGCGCTCCTGGTTATCACCCACCTGCGACACAAAATACAGGTCAATGCCTAATGCAGCAAGGCTCTGTGCTAGATATGTGGCGTTTGTATCAGTAATATGTCCAAGCAAGAGTTCGGTACCACAGGAAATGATCACTGCACGCATGAGTCCTCCAAACGTTACTCATCTATTAGCTTTGATGCTTCTTAATAAAACGCTCCATCCGTATCAGTGCCTCTTCAAGCTTATCAAATGCCGTACAATACGCACAGCGTGCATAGCCCTTGCCAGCCGCACCAAAAGCGCTACCGGGGACCACCGCGACCTGTTCCTCAAAGAGCAACTTTTCTGCGAACTCTTCATCAGTCATGCCGGTACCACCAACATAAGGGAAGGCATAGAATGCCCCCTTCGGCTCATTACACGGCAAGCCAATACGATTGAGGCCAGCGACAAACATACGGCGGCGGCGATCATAGTCGTCATGCATCAACTGGATATCCTCTGCGCCATGACGCAACGCTTGCAATGCTGCCTCCTGCGGAGCAGTACCCGCGCACATAATCGCGTACTGATGCACCTTCAACATAGCCTCAAGGATATGAGCAGGGGCCGCAACATAACCGACACGCCAACCAGTCATAGCATACGCTTTGGAGAAACCATCCAGCAAGATGGTGCGCTCCTGCATCCCAGGCAGAGCTGCAATACTCACATGCTCGATGCCATAGACCAAGTGACTATATACCTCGTCAATAGCGACCAGCAGGTCGTGCTCCACCGCCAACTTAGCAATACCTTCCAATTCTGCCCGCGCTACCACGCCACCAGTAGGATTATTTGGATTGCCGATCAGAATCATCTTCGTACGGGGTGTAATCGCAGCCTCTATTTCAGCAGCACGCACACCAAAGCCATACTCAGCATAGGTAGGAACTGGCACGGGGATCCCGCCCGCAAAAATAACATCCGCCTCATACGCCACATAGCCAGGATCAGGCGAAATAACCTCATCACCTGGATCAATCAGGGTACGCATAGTCAGATCCACACCTTCACTCACCCCTACCGTCACCAGAATCTCATGGCATGGATCATAGATTAAGCCATAACGACGCCCTAACATTGCAGCAATTTCTTGCCGTAGTTCAAGTATGCCATAATTTGAAGTGTACTGAGTATGTCCCTCCTCAATAGAGCGAATCCCAGCTCGCCGAATATGTTCAGGCGTCACAAAGTCCGGCTCACCTACCCCCAGCGAAATAACTTCCGGCATGGTATTGATAATATCGAAAAATCTGCGAATGCCCGAAGGTTTCACTAAGCGTACACGTTGTGCTAATACTTCACGTTTAAGCATATCTATATAAATTTACACTCCTTTTTCTTTGTTATCTATAATCCCAGGCCCCGTAACTTCTCAATCATGCCTGGCAACACTGCCAGCAGCGTTTCGATATCGGCTTGAGTATTGTCCTTACCTAACGTCAATCGCAAGCTACCGTGTGCCCACTCAGGTGGTATGCCTATGGCGACCAACACGTGTGATGGTTCGGTAGAACCGGAGGTACATGCTGAACCGGAGGAGGCTGCGATATTGAGCATATCAAGGCTGAGCAGGATCGATTCTCCTTCTACACGCTCGAAACAAAAGCTGGCATTGTTGGGCAGACGATGACTAGGGTGGCCCGTAAGACGACTTCCTGGAATGGCCAGAATGCCCGCGATCAAGCGATCCCGTAATGCGGTGATGCGCGGCGTTACCTCGGCTAGCTCATCGCGCACCAATTGCAATGCTGTTGCAGCGCCCACAATACCAGCGACGTTTTCAGTACCAGCGCGCCGCCCACGCTCCTGTGAACCGCCCTGAAGCTGAGGTAGGATACGCATGCCCTGCCGGACATAGAGAATACCCACACCCTTGGGTCCGTAGAATTTATGGGCCGAGAGCGACAACATATCGACGTTTAATGCTGCAACATCGATCGGTAATGCGCCTCCCGCCTGCACGGCATCAACATGAAAGGGGATTTTGCGAGCGCGACAGATCCGCCCGATCTCGGCAATTGGCTCGATAGTACCAACCTCATTATTGGCGTACATCATCGAGACCAGAATGGTCTGATCGGTAATAGCCCGTGCCACGTCATCGGGATTGATCCAGCCATACTCATCGACTGGTATGTAGCTCGTTTTGAAGCCAAAGCGATCCAGGTATTGACAGGTATGCAACACGGCATGATGCTCAATTGAGGAGGTAAGAATGTGATTTCCCTTTTTCTGCGCGGTAAAAGCCATACCTTTGATGGCTAAGTTATCACTTTCCGAACCACAACCAACAAAAGCGATCTCCGTGGGACGGCAGTTTAGCAGCTCAGCCACCTGTTCACGCGAACGATCAATGGCTTGCATGGCATGACGCCCTAACGTATAAATGCTGCTAGCATTCCCATACTCGGTCGTCAGAAAAGGGAGCATTGCCTCCAAGACGCGCGGCTCTAGCGCTGTCGTGGCGGCATGATCAAGATAAATGGTGCGCGACGACATATTGTTCTCTATTCCAATGTCCACTCTTGTATTTTTCTATAAGGTGTGCATGAGACCTTCTGCTCGATTATATCATAACTTCGCCATAGCGGGAGATACGGCATGAGGACAACCTGCCAGGGCAATCACAAAGGACAATACCGTTCAAATAAGCCGTCCGCCGGGCAAGCACAAGGGATTGCCCGGCGGACGGCTTATTTGAACCCCTACAAGTCACCCCAACTGTATGTAGTATCAGGCGTAATAGCGGGTGATTTATAGCCCATGGTAATGAGTGTATGAGCTGCAAGCGGAATAGCATGGAAATCACCAGTATAGGGCTTGCCATCGACAAAGACTTGCCAATCGTTCGTGCTCTCTAACTGCACTGGATATTGCAGTTGGGGAAAGCGCTGACTCCACACATGGAAAAAGTTCCCTAATGTATAGATTTTTTGCGTTGGTGCCTCGATATGGATAATACCGTCCGTCCTATGGACATGCAACCAGTAGATGCAGGAATTATCAGTTGCAATCCCTATATTTGCTGGAACATTTACAGGAGCGCCATTCATATATAAAGAGAGATGTACATGAATATGGTACGCCAGCTGCTCATTCTGCTCGCAAGCAATATTGTCAAGCGGCGGATACGCAGCATTTGCAGATGTATTACTATTGGTGTTCGTCGTTGGCGCGGTCGCTGACGGACTCGCTGTTCTGCTATTAGCCAATGCATAGATGGCGAACGAGCTACCAGCAATGATCAACACTGCAATCACGATAGCGATGGCGAGACGCCAGTTGCGTACAGTACGTAAGCGTGCTTCTTCGCGGCGGCGCAGCTCTTCCCGTCGCTCGCGCCGTCGTTCCTGTTTTGTATGTTTTGCCAATGGATTCGTCAGTTGCTTGCTCATACATTACCCCGAAGCTTTAATGAGTTTCCTCTGCTTTGCGCTTCTTGAAGAAACTCTCGTTCATGCTACCACTACGATAGCCTAATAGATCAACGGTGACGTAGGTATAACCAATTTTGCGCAAACCCTCAGTGACCTTGCGGCTCATCTCGTCCTCAACCAAGCGAGGTATATCCGCACGCTCAACCTCGATACGGGCTACTTTGTCGTGGTGGCGCACACGCAATTGATGGAAGCCCAGTTCGCGCAGAAATTTTTCTGCCTTATAGATCATTTGTAGAGATGCAACATCAACCTTACTGCCATAGGGAATACGGGATGAGAAACAGGCCATAGCGGGCTTATCCCACACGGGCATCCCCAGCATACGAGCCACTGCTCTAATCTCGCGTTTGCCCATGCCAGCCTCTTTTAGTGGTCCCCGTACGCCAAATTCACGTGCCGCTCTCTGTCCTGGTCGATAATCGCCATCGTCATCTCTATTGACACCATAAGCAATATAGTGCAAGTTATGCTGCCTTGCTAATGGCTCTAAATGACTAAACAATTCAGTTTTACAAAAGTAACAACGATTGAAGTCATTTGCTACATAGCGCTCATCTTCAAGCTCGTGTGTCTCAAGGATAATCAGTGGCAAGCCCATCTGTTCAGCAACGGCCATTGCTTCAGCGGTCTCTTCAGCTGCATAGGCGGGCGAGGCGGCAAGCGCGCCTAGTGCACGCTCACTGAGGACATCATGCGCTACTTTGAGCAGGAGTGCACTATCAACGCCAACTGAATAGGCCACTAGCAGTGACTCCATTTCGCGCAGAATCGCCTGTACGTCTTCATATTTTGTTTGCGTCTCGGCATCCAATTGCTCAGCGCTCTCACTACTAACTAGCATGGTTAAACATCTCTCTTGATACAGTACCCCTACATAACCTCACGGCATAACGTCTCTATTTCGGGGTGATACTATTAGGTTAGCTGTTATTATAGCAGCTAAGCACACAAACACCAACACGAGCGAGGAAATAGGGTGCACCTCAATTTTTTGTGCCAATGAGAGCCGTAGTTGCGCAATTTATTGCGCCGTGCTCACCATGAATATCTGTAGCTGCACAATTCATTGTGCCTGTTTTATTCATTTGTGGCCCTGACGCAATGAATTGCGCAGCTACGAGTGTTTATGGCGAGCACAGCGCAATAAATTGCGCAACTACGATTTTTCTCTGCACGGCTTTCTTGCAAAAATTTGATGCCCACCGGAGGAAATAACAGACCAACCATGCAAACAGACCACAACCTGCCTGCTGCTATTATCCTGGCCGCAGGCACATCCAATCGTATGGGTAACGGACGCCACAAGCTCTTATTGCCTCTTGGCGAGCGGCCTGTCTTGGCCCATACTATCGCGGCAACAGTTGCCTCACAAGCTCGTCCTATTATTGTTGTACTTGGCTATCAAGCAGCACTCGTCCGTTCAGCCATTGCACCTTTTATAGATGATAATGAGGTAATTTCTGTAGAAAATCCTCACTACTTACAGGGTATGAGTACATCTCTACACGCTGGTATATGCGCTCTCCAGAGCGGAGAATATCCCCCAACAGGACAACACCGGTCAAATAGGCCGTCCGCAGGGCATCCACAAGGGATGCCCCTACAATGGAACGAACGCACATCACAGGCCGATTCGCACCATTGTAGGGGCATCCCTTGAGGATGCCCTGGGACGGCCTATTTGACCGGTATCGCCCCAACAGGAGCACTGATCATTCTTGGCGATCAGCCCTTGCTATCGTCACACATTCTTGATACACTCATCTTAGCAAAGAATACGACCAGTAAGCCTATCGTCGTGCCGCTCTATGATGGCAAAAGAGGTAATCCTGTTCTCTTTGATCGTAGTCTGTTTCCTGAGTTGTTGCAAGTGAGCGGTGATGAAGGCGGACGTAGCGTAGTTGCACGCCATCAACAAGATGTTACAGGCGTAGAGTTAGGAGATGCCGTAGCTACCTACGATGTGGACACGTGGGAAGCGTATCAAGAGGTCGTAAGAGAGTGGCAAAGAAAGCAGAAGTAGAGCAATGAATGAACACGCCCCCAATAAACAACAAGCCATCTTCTGGCTAGCATACAGCCAGCGTCTCTCAACCGCCATTCGCTACGTAGAGGCCCTCGCAGCCGTCGAACGAGCAATAACACTAGATGAGACGAGCGCTGAAGCATGGTACGTAAAAGGGACATGCTTAGCAATGCTAGCTCGCTATGATGAAGCTGAGGCTGACTTTGAGTACGCGCTCAAACTCAACTCACTCTATGTACCTGCATGGGACGCTAAAGCCTGGGTACTTGGCATCCTGGGCAAGAAAGAGGAAGCCCTTGCTGCTGTTGATCGTGCATTAGAGCTTGATCCTGACTATTTTGAAGCTCAGAGACGTAAGAAACGTCTGCAAGTATTTTAATAAAAAAAAAGGCCGATCTGCTGTAGATCGGCCAAATATATCATACTCACCTTACAAAACCTCTCAACAAGAAAAGCGAAACTTTTAGACCAAGACCTTTTTCGTGCGTTGAATCAAGCGTAACAGTATCATAGAATTGCCTTGTATGACCCGTGTCTGAGGATGTTCGGCCCCCAATTGCTGCACAGAGATCTTCAGCGCTCGCTGCAACAGCGACTCGGCTTGCTCGTACTTGCCTTGCGAGTAGTAGAGGGCCGCCAGATTGTTAAGGCTTTGAGCCGTGTCAGAATGCGTTGACCCTGACTGGTGCTCGTGGATGGCAAGTGCTCGCTCATACAATGGTTGTGCTTGCTCATACTTGCCTTGCACGCGATAGATTCCTGCTAGATTACTAAGGCTGGTTGCTATGTCAGAATGCACTGGCCCTGACTGTTGCTCGTGGATGGCAAGCGCTCGCTTATACAATAGCTCCGCCTGTTCATACTGACCTTGAGCCTGATAGATACCTGCCAAACTGTTAAGGCTCCTCACGGTATCGGTGTGCCTTGACCCTAACTGTTGTTCAGATACCCCTAATACTAGCTGCAATAAAGGTTCTGCCTCTGCATACTTACCCTGCGCTCGATACAGTTCTGCTTGGCGGGCATAGGACAATAATACCTCCGCTGGTACTTGTCTCTTGGACATGTCTCGCTCCTCCTGGCACCACGCCTCCCTCTATCGGCCTTCTCGCGGCTCAGATCGAGCAAATAGTTGCACACTCTTTGTGCTGCTCACAAACGTAGCACTTTTTTCATTTATTGTTACGTTTGGTCTTCCATGCAATCGTCACCAGCCATTAGCCATGCTCGTCTCCATTGTTCCCCTAGCAATCATAACGATGGTGGCACTGGTACCTGTTATATGATTTTTGGTTTTCCACACAATGATCACGATTCTCGGCTAGTAATTGTTACAATTGCCATGCTCACCACTGTCTCATACTCAATGGCATTCTTATAGATAGCTCTAATCGCAGCCTACAAATAGCTCTTACCGCCCAATGCTATTTATCAGAACATATATTCTTACCAGAGGATCTGCTCTACTAGCTGTATAATCTGCTCATGTATCCGTTCTGGTGTCTGTCCAGCATCAACAACATGAATGCGTTGAGGATGGGCACGTGCCAGTCCAAGAAACGCTTCCCGCAAACGCTGATGAAATAGCATTTCCTCTTTATCAAAGTGCGTCTGCGGTTCACGCGTATCATGCCTATTTTGAGCTTCATCAGTGCGCAAATGCACCATAGTTGGATCAAGGTCAAGCAAAATAGTAAGATCAGGCACGTAGCCTTGTGTTGCTAACAATGATAATCGTTCGATCTGTTCAGCCCCTATGCCACGTGCAACGCCCTGGTAAGCAATACTGGAGTCGAAACAGCGGTCGGTGATGACTATCTTGCCGTCCTGCAATGCGGGCAAGACAAGCTCAGCGAAATGCTGTGCACGATCAGCTTGAAACAAGAAGGCTTCCGCCAGAGGAGTAATCTTCAGTTCAGGATGATGCAAGAGGAGTTGACGTAGTGCGATGCCCAACGCTGTTCCACCAGGCTCACGGGTACAGATAAAGGGGATATGACGTTGTTCCAGCAAGGCTTGTAATAGCTTCATTTGTGTAGTCTTGCCTGAGCCATCCAGCCCTTCAAATGAGATTAAACATCCCACGCTTTACTTTCCCCTGTCTGTACGGTAGACATCGTAGTCCCAGTCAAAGTATGGCTTCGGTAACATATCTTCTGGCGACCATTCCTGGGTCTTTTTGCCGTATTTGCCACGGTACTCTTTGAGTGTCTCGCCCACATACTCGAAGGTAAACTGGCAGATGCGAAAACCAACTGGTACCCAGATGGTAGTTTGCGTATGATTGCTGACTTCCATGGTCCAGCGGCTGATATAGCCTACGTCCCCAACACCGGCACAGCGGCACACCGAAAGTCCTGAACGCGCTACAGTACTGCGCGAATACATCTTGGCGAAGAACCCGTTGCAGCCTCCGATGACTTCCTGTGTATGTGCAAGAATGGTCGTACCAGGACGAATGGCAATCTTGCCGTCCTTTGCGCATCTAGGCCCGCCCCAATAGCATCTAATCTCAGCTGGGCTGTCGAGGTGCATGACTTCGATGTTGGCATCGCCCTGGAAATACCATTCTCCTAGACGGCAATCGTAGGAGTTTGTGCCGAGGTGACGTTGATCAAATGGCTCGATGAGGATGTTGCCTTGTTCCAGTTCTTCGATGATACGTTTGTCGGATAATAACATGTTGTAAAAGTCTCCAATGAATTTTAGTAGTGTGTATAAGGTATGTTCCTTGTCCTGTCTCAGGTAGCAGGATGATGGAAAATGATCTAGCTCGTTGAAAAATCCTCGATAAGTTTGTAGTCTACTCCTCAAGCAACTAACAGACTACGAGGATTGTGGAATCCATAATTCAAGGTTAGAATACATCACATCACTAATGTTACTACGGTCATTAGTATCACTACTAATGTTGGGGCCTGGGCCTGCTGATAAACCAATGGTACCTCCATGATAAGAATTGGGGTCACGCAACTTCTTGATTATTCTATTATTAATGTACAGAGAAATGTCATCTCCCGTCGCAAGAAACCCTATTGTAATTGGCTTTCCTGGGTCCCAAAAAACCTTAGAAAGAGTCATGCGACCAGTAAGATCAGGCTTTGGATCTCCCACCTTGCTCAGGAAGCATATGCCATCAGGTCCTGGTCCTGATCTGACTATATGAAAAGCATAATAAGTAGAAGAGGGTGATTGCCCGTTCCAGCGAAATGTAAGGAAGGCTTCGTTTCCTTTGATAATCAGAACCCGAACCACTACCGCTAGATCTCTGAGATCATTTTGAGTGGTTTTTCCTAAAAAACATGTATTTCCTTTTCTGCCAGCTTTCGTCTGAGCGTGATAGATTCTTTCGATGACGAGACAGTAACCTAAATCCATCGGCTCTTGATTGCTATTTCTCCAATAAGAGCCATAAGGTCCGTCATAGTCGGTTAGCTGATCGTAGCGGACCTGCCACGATAAGTTCCGGGCATCTTGATGGAAATCGTCAAGAGATGTTAGAGTCTGAACAGGTTGTCTGCTTTGTTGGGGACTAAGTGCCTCCTTCAAAAGGAGAATGATATTACCAGGAAGCAAAATTATTATGACTAAGGCCACTACAAAAAAAGGATTAGTTAATTTATTCTTTGGTTTTTGAGCAATCAGAACTTGAGCAGATTGAAGAGTAGGATCATATGGATGCGGGTTGTCTGCTGAATTTAATGGTTGGACAGGCAGGTACAATCCGGCAGAAGGATTATTGTTTTCATAGTTCATAGATAGATATATTCCTTTCTAATCTAATATGCAAGATCTATTCTACGAGAAGGAAGCAGCCTACTCAAGTGAATTTTTAACATTTTTGTGATCAATCTTACATTGATTGGCTGGCTTGTCAATACATGCTTGGTCATAGTATCGCACCAATCCTAGTTCATGAGCGCTATCCAACGGCTGATATTCCCTCGTTAGCTCACCAAAGTTTTTTTGACGCGTTGATTCGCATTTCAGAGCACATTAATAAGTACCACCCTGACTACTAAAGATAATATCCTAAGTAGTCGCAAAATAAGGCTAATAATAGTACTCATTGATCCCCGATAGGCACATCCACTACCTGCCGCACCCCGTCCACCTCCCCCCACACACGCACCACCAACCCCTCCACCTCATCCTCACACCCAAGCACATGCTGAAACGGGAAAAACGCCCGATCATCACTATGACGATGTATCCAGCGACTAATAATATTAATCTGATCCACCTCAGCCTGCCCAACAACATCAGGAGGACTGCCCAAATTTGCCGCAACGGCCAGCAACTCCCGTAGCGCCGTGTGCATCGCCTCTACCGTATGAGCCACACAGCGTTGCTCTACCAGACGACCATGGCGAATCAGAAAGACCTCGTCGCACCCATCTTGCGCAGACGGATAAATAATAAATAAATTATTAGCCTCAACTGCACCCGTGATTAGCTTTTGCCCGATTAACACCTCATCGGCACTGCGCATAGCATCGCGCAACCAAGCCGCACGCTCAAAATTCAACTGCTGCGAAGCCTCAAACATCTGGCGGCGCAAACGCTCAAATAAATCTTCACGCTCACCACCCAGGAATGCACAGACCTGCTCAATAATCTGACGATACTCCGCAGGATCAGTACCACCTACGCAAGGTCCAGGACAACGCTTCAGGTGTAGACGCAGACAGGGATCAGAAGGCTTCGCCTGCGGTGGCAAAGCACGTGTACAGGTCCGAATAGGGAAGAGTTTTTGAATTAGCTCGATAGTCGCATCCACCACGCTTCTACTGCGAAAAGGTCCAAAGTAGCGCGCTCCATCAGTAGCCACCTCACGCGTAGCATACACACGAGGGAATGCATGTTGTACGTCAATCTTAATGAACGGATAGAGTTCATAATTACGTAACTGCACATTATATGCTGGTTGCAGTGCTTTGATCAACTGTGATTCTATTAGAAGCGCTTCCAGCTCCGACCCTAATATGCGTATCTCAATATCCTGGACATTTTGCAGTAAACCATCCATTTTTCTGGTATAGCCAAGTGGTTGGCTATAATATGATGCTAGACGATCTTTGAGCGATTTTGCCTTGCCAACGTAAATAACCTGTCCACTACTATCCTTCATCAGATATACACCAGGCTTGGCGGGAAAGGTACGTTTCCAGGCAGGATTGAGCAAGAGACTGCCTATTGGCCGTGTTGTAACGCCAGAGGATGACGCTAATTTCCCATCTGCACGCCACGGCTTCTCCTTTTGTGACGCCTCGGCCTGCGCAATATCACCACTCCACGATACAGGTAATTGCAGGCGCAAACGCAGATGCCCCAATGTCTCTATGCCCTGCTGCCGAGCCAGTTCTAGCATACGCAAAAAGACCGCTGCCGTCACCTGAGCATCCCCTAATGCACGGTGACGATGGGTGATGGGAATCTTCAGGGCTTGAGCGACAAAATCGAGCTTGAAGCGCTTTAGACCGGGTACGAAGCGTCGGGCTAATGGGATGGTATCCAGACCATCAAGCGGGAATGCCTGTCCCAGCAATTTCGCCTCGTGAGCAAGGAAATTGAGATCGAACCCGATGTTGTGACCTACTAATATTGCACCATCAATCAATTGCAAAAACTCAGGAAAGATTTCACCAGCGGTAGGAGCATCCTTCAGCATATCAGGCGTAATACCAGTGAACTGCACAATGAAAGAGGGAATATGACGGCCAGGATTGATAAGACTCTGAAAGGTGGCCACAGCTTCGCCACCACGCACACGTACAGCTGCCACTTCGATCACGCGATCAGGACCGGGCCGCAATCCTGTTGTCTCGGTATCTATAACCACAAAGTCCACGCCATCCAGCGTCTGCTGCGTACTACGCCAAGCGGTTAGCGCCCATTGTAATACACCGTTATCAATGTCAGACTCACCAATGGCTTCAAATAGCGAAGAACTGCGCAACGCCTGGCGTAACAGTACAGTCCAGAGCTGCCCATTGTTGCTACTCGCTCCAAAAATGTGCTGGATCAACAGCTCTTCAGATGCGGGTTGGCCTAGACTTTCCAATAATTCGTGTGCGCGGCGCAACAATGTGCCACGCTGAGGAGCTACGTCACTATCCTCCTGTCCCATACATCCTTCCTTATCTCAAAGAAATAGTTGGATCATATGTACGAGAATAACACGAGGATAGCAATTTGAGAAGTGTGATGTAAAAATAAATGGCCCCTTTGACACACGTGAGATAATCTTCGTCTACAGAAAAGTACCCATTTAACAGCATGCTTAACTGAAAATGACTTATAATTTCCCAGATAGCACTTCCCAATCTAAAAAGGAGCCTGAATGTTTTTTTGCAGTCACTGTGGTTTTCTCTTAACCCCTGGTGCCACACAGTGCCCGCGATGCGGTACAGCAGTAAAAGCTGACGAGGGTGCAGTAAATTTGTATCCTGATGCCCCGACAACCCAATCAGCGGTACCTGGTATCGTGCAGCAAGAAGATGACCGCACGCCCCCCAACGCAGATAATACGCCTTTTGTGATACAAAACACTCCTCGACCAATGTCATATCCTTCTTTTCCCACAACGGATCACCCTGGCTCGATCTCGCAGACAGCACAGGCAGTGCGGCGTAGCAATACGGGCCTTGTTAGCGCAATTATCACATTCCTCCTCGTGCTGGTCATAGCCATGACACTAGTAATCATCGCTGGACCACAGCGCATCCTGGGTTTGATTGACAGACAAGCAACACCAGCTCCCATCGTCACCGTGACAACCACACAAGCAACGCCCAGTGGTGAGCAAGCAACGCCATCACCAGTTTCCACGGTCGTAGCGACAGCCACACAACCATCAACGACGACAGCAAAGCAACAGGCCCAAAGCGTTATAGTGCAATATTTTAGCGCGATTAACCAGAAAGATTACCAGAGTGCATATAATCTGTGGGCCAATAATCCTCAGAGCTATAACGATTTTGTGCAGGGTTTTGCCCACACACAGCACGACGATGTTGTCATTGACCGCATGGTCCAACAGCCAGACGGTACCGTACGAGTCTTCATCACCCTGACGGCAACCTCAGACACAGGAGCCACAAGTTTGTATCGCGGCTATTATCTCGTTGGACAACAAGCAGATGGCACATGGAAGATTATTACAGCACATGTCAATCAAGCATAGCAGAACTACAGGACCGCAAAGAGATATAATAAAAGAATCAGCTCAAAGCTACACTCACTTATGCAAACTAGTAGGTGGAACAATTTGGGCCGAACAACCGTTTCTATCAGAAGTACGATATTTATGCAGGGCCAGCTAAAATTAGAAAGGCAGGTGCTCAGATGACCTTTTGTGGCCAATGCGGTTTCTCATTATCAGCAGGTGATACCCGCTGCCCACGCTGCAATACCGTGGTAGAAGTACCCCTGGATGCATCCCAGGCTAATGCACCAACCGTAGAGACATCATCATTCACAGCCGACAAGTCCCAACCAGTTGACACACAGACTGCCGATCCACAAAAAAAGTTGATTTTACGTCCAGCAACAGACGCAAGCCAGCTCGATTATAGTACCCCATCACCCTACGATGCAACCAGTAGAGTGAGCGCCGCCGATATGGGAGCAATAGCTCACCCAGGCCAGGTACAGAGTGGGCACACATACGGTCAAACGGGTGCAGCCTACGGTGGCTATGTTCCCGCACCAGGGCATCCCACAACAGGTACAGCCTACCCCGGCTATACGGCAGGTACCAGCGGTTATCAACGCCCAGCGGCTACCTCATATCCGACATCTCAACAAGCAAAAGCCACGCAAAGCACGAGAGGACGTTCAGCGGCCCTCGTTATTATCCTCATTGGATTACTATTTGTGTTGGCCGCCATGGTCTTGCTCGTTTTACAACACAACGGGACCATATAACCTCTCTAATAAGCACTACCGGATGCTAGAGCTACCAACTCGGCAGAAAAGATGTTACAATACGGGCCATGAATGAACTTATAAACCAGATCGAACGCCAGCAAAAACGCGTTCAGAAAACTATGGTGCATCTTTGACCTGGCGCATAAAGCCAGACAGATCCAACAACTAGAAGAAGAAAGCATGGCTGCTGACTTCTGGTCTGACAACCGTAAAGCACAGGTGCATATGCAACGCCTCAATGCCTTACGAGAAGAAGTGACAACGTGGGAAGGTATCGCCACGCAACTAGATGAACTGCTCGGACTAGCCCAACTACTGGAAGAGGAGCCAGATGAGGAAATGCAAGCAGAGGTTGCGCAATCGTTGTCTGCCATTGAAGAGCAGATTGGCAAGCTAGAGTTCTCGCTGATGTTAAGTGGAGAGCACGATGAGCGCAATGCGATCGTCAGTATTCATGCTGGCAGCGGCGGCGTAGATGCCCAAGACTGGGCAGAGATGTTGTTGCGTATGTACATGCGCTGGGCGGAACGTCATCGTTTTCGCACTGAAGTCTACGAGTATAACCAAGGTGAAGAAGCCGGTGTCAAAAGCGTCACTATCGAAATCGAGGGACGCTACGCCTATGGTTATCTGCGCTCAGAAGCTGGTACCCACCGCCTGATCCGTCTCTCACCATTTGATGCAGCTCATCGCCGCCATACCTCATTCGCCAAGGTTGAGGTCATGCCTGACGTTGAAGATACGATAGAAGTGACCATTCGCCCCGAAGATATTGAGGTAGACACCTATCGTTCAACCGGAGCGGGCGGGCAACATGTGAACAAGACTGATTCAGCGGTGCGCATGCGGCACGTCCCCAGTGGTATCGTTGTCACCTGTCAGAATGAACGTTCACAGATTCAGAACCGCGAGGTTGCACTGAAACTGCTTAAAGCACGCCTCTACGAACTGGAGCTGAAGAAGCGTGAAGAAGAGACAGCCAGACTCAAAGGCGAACATGTAAACTAGCGATACTACTGGCTACTTGGCAGGCGATATCGATCCCTTTATCCACACCTACCTCCAAGCAAAGGCTGGCGGAGTGAGCGTATCAGAGACAAAAGCGCAATGAATTGCGCAGCTACGGATTTGTATTGGGCAGATTCGTAGCTACGCAATTCATTGCGCCTTTGCGTAGCTACGCGCGAATGAGATCGCGCATACCATCATAACGTTCAGGATAGCGCAGTTTACGCAGTGCCTTCACCTCTATCTGACGGATACGTTCGCGGGTAAGATGGAAAAGGACACTTACTTCATCTAATGAGAGTGAATGACCATCCTTTAAGCCATAACGCATTTCAATAATAGTACGCTCACGAGGATTTAATATCGTCATCGCTTGCTCTATATGCTGCCGCTGTAGTTGGTGAGTAGCTTCATCGATTGGATTGCCGATATTGGTATCTTCCAGCATATCAGCCAGATGATATTCTTCATCATCAGCCATCGGCGCATCCAAAGAGATGGGCTGCTCTGAAACATTCAACAGCTCAACAATACGTTCCCGTGGCAACTCAAGTTCATCAGCGATATGTTCCGGCAATGGCTCAACACCCTGCTCCTGGTAAAGACGGCGTGCCACGCGTTTGATCTTGTAAATAAGCTCGACAACGTGTACAGGAATGTGAATACTGCGCGAATGCTCAGCAATAGCGCGGCTAATCGCCTGACGTATCCACCAAGTCGCGTATGTACTAAAACGGAAACCGCGCTGATAGTCAAATTTCTGCGTAGCCCGCATCAACCCAATATTGCCCTCCTGGATCAAGTCGAGCAACGGTAGCCCCTGGTTAGAGTAACGTTTAGCAATACTAACTACCAAGCGTAAGTTAGCTTCAATCAATTTCTGACGGGCATAGCGATCACCACGAGCGACAAGCTCTGCTAGCAGTAATTCTTGTTCAGCAGAGAGAAGAGGATACATACCTATCTCTTTGAGATACTGCTTCACTGAGTCGTCAATAGTACCTCGCAGTTCTTCATCTTCCTCGCATTCGCCATCGCCCTCGTAGATAAATCCTTTATCGCATAGGTCATCACTCCTATCTTCCAGCACCACTCTGGAAGAACGTTTTTTCTCACCCCCCAGAGTTCCTTCACGAACCACACCTTGCATGGCTTTCTTTATTCTTGCTCCCATAACGGATACTCCTTCATTTCACGCTCTACACTCAACGACCAGCAAACAAATACATCCAAGAGAAATATCCAATCGATAGTGTTAACATTCATAACTTGCAAGAAACATGCCAAACTGCCACACGGCAGCGTTTCCATGGCAGAAAGAACCCCTACCCCCACAGTCTCCCGCAAGTATTGAAGCTAGCCGATAACATATCATCCACAATCGGCATATTTCATAGCGAAAAGAGCACATCCATCTCACTGCCCGACAGAGCGGTTGCTGCGGCAGTCCTCATCCACAAAGCTTGCATCATGAAGAGTTTTCCATCTGTGTGGAAATTTACCCAAGTAGAGGATCACGAGACATTATCAAACTCACCTATGATGACCACCATCTCACGTAACGGCACCCATCACCTTTATCGGAAGATTTATATAGGTCAAAAGATCAATGCTTGACGAGAATTGTGACACCTGTTATGCTGAAGACAAGAACTATAGAAGGCTGGCATACGTTTGTCATCACGTGCCCAGGATGATAAAGAACATATGCTAGGCTAAGCTATCGCTAGTTGGTAGCTTAGCGAAAAGAGTGTGGTCATTTATGCTATTCATCATATCACCTCCAATCAGCGGAGAATGGCGTAGATTCTCTCTTTTTGGTGAGAAACATGAAGATTTCTTCACAAATATGCTGACAGCGGAAGGGAGTTGTGGTATGATAAAGAAGGCATGGATAAGACCTGCTGTGGGGATGCGGATGCAGCGGCGGAGGCTCCCCCCTCGGCTTACATTCTCGCTAAGCCTCGCTTAATGCCTGCTTGGGCAAGCGATTATAACCTCCAGAGAGAAGGAAGGAGGCGATTTCGTGGAAAACGCGTTTCCCCGTTGTCGCAAATGTAGTGAAGGTGATCTGGTGCCGCTTTCGGATTTCGGTAGCCAGGGAGCTTCCATTGAGTACAAGGCATGGGTTTGTACAAATCCGTCTTGCCTGTACAATATCAAAATCCGTAACGGAGACATTATCATCAATGAACCAATTAGTGATGGTTCACTTCATTCGTATCGAAGCGGTCGCCAGTAACGGTGAAGTGTAGTATCACTAGTTATTTCTGGGTAGTTCCATCCAGAAACGTGGTACAATGAGGCAAAAGGCGGCGGCTCATACCCGTTTCCTTTTGCCTTCTGCGTTTGTAGAGGGAACAATCACTGCATATTTAATGGAGTGGTTGCACGCCCTCTTCTTCATATTTAGAGAGAAAAAATAACGCTAGCTACCTAACGCTAACGTCATAGATAGGCAACAAAGGAGTCAATGCAAACGTGCTCAATCGCTTCTTTGGGCAGAAACCGCAAGAAGACTCGAAAAAGCATCAAGGTGCTGCTCAGGAAAAAGCAGGAGTTCCTCCAGAGCAAGAGCAGCCACAACGGTTTAATTTCCTAAACCGCACCCGGCAACTATTCCGCCGGATGAGTAATACGGTTGAGGAAACGGACCTCATTACCGAGAATCTGTGGGATGAACTAGAAGAATCCTTGCTGACTGCCGATGTTGGTCCCCACACAAGTATGTGGCTCATCGAACGGCTACGGCAACGCGCCGAAGAAGAGCATATGCGTACTGGTGCACAGTTTCAGCGGGTATTACGAGAAGAATTAGCAAAATTGCTCGGTGAGTCTTCTTCCCTGCGCTTTGACAAAAAGTCCCCTCTAACCGTTATACTGGTTATTGGCGTGAATGGCTCCGGCAAGACGACAAGTATTGCGAAATTGGCCTATCGCCTGAAAAATGAAGGCCATAAGGTCATGTTGGCCGCAGCGGATACCTTCCGCGCAGCTGCCATTGACCAACTCAAAGAGTGGGGCAATCGTGTCGATGTACCTGTGATTAGTCAGCACCCCAATGCTGATCCTGGTGCAGTGGTCTTCGATGCTCTGCAAGCAGCCACTACACGCGGCAGTGATGTGCTTATCATTGATACTGCTGGTCGTCTGCACACCAAATTCAACCTCATGGAAGAATTAAA
>VBJK01000248.1 GCA_005879655.1 Chloroflexota bacterium
TGGCCGCCGTTTGTGGGCCAGGCTGATGAAGGAGCGCTATGGAGCAAAGGACCCACGCTCGTGGATGATGCGTTGTCACGCCCAGACAGCTGGCGTCTCACTGACCGCCCAGCAGCCAGAAAATAACATTGTGCGCACAACCATTCAGGCCCTGGCCGCCGTCCTGGGTGGGACCAATTCATTGCATACCAATTCGCTCGACGAAGCGCTAGCGCTGCCCACCGAGAAAGCCGCGCTCATCGCATTACGCACACAACAGATTATTGCCAGCGAGAGCGGCGTCATTAACACAGCAGATCCGTTAGGTGGCTCATACTTTGTCGAGGCACTCACCGATGAGACAGAGCGAGCTACCCAGGCATACCTGGATCGTATTGACGCGCTTGGAGGTGTCATCGCCTGTATTCGCAATGGCTTCTTCCAGCGTGAAATTGCCGAGTCAGCTTATCACTATCAACAAGAGATCGACCAGCACAAGCGTACTATTGTTGGCGTAAACGATTATACATTACAGGAAAATATCAAAGTACCAACATTGTATGTCAATTACGAAGGGGAAAAAGCTCATCTAGCCCGTCTCAATCGTGTCAGACATGAACGGGATAATACAGCGGTGCGACGGGCATTAGGACACTTGCAGCGTGCAGCAGCAGGGACAGAGAATACTATGCCCGCAATTATAGAGGCGGTAAGAGCATATGCCACACTGAGCGAGATTATGGATGTTTTCCGCTCCGTCTATGGCGAGTATATGGAACTGGCCGTATTCTAGTTGGTGGAGTGTGAAGAGGAATGGATGCTTTGCTAAAATCTCGCCTTGCAATACAGTAATACCTACAAACGTAATTGCGTCGCTGATCGTGTAAAGAGTAATGCCATGAGCCAACAGCAAGAACATAGGATTGTAAAGAAGAAAATATTCTCCCAAGCAGACCAAGTGGAGATATTACAACTTGCCGAGAGGTGTAATCAGTACGAGCATTTGCACTTACGGCTAAGTTCGGATATGCTACGGGAGTACTCGCGTCAGGGGGCCAACAACCCGCTGTACTACGTCCATGGTAAGCTTGTTGGCTGTATACTGGTGGATAGCATTGGTAATGAGAGAGAACTGATAGAGATGGTGCACCCTGATTACCCGCGTCAGGGCATTTTCCGCTGGCATTAGTGCATGTGGCAGATGACGAGATACTCTTGCAAGGTCTCAGGGGGCCGCTCTGCCACCAATTTTTGATAGAGGGATGGAAATATGCGTTGGTTAGAGTTAACAGTGAAAACGCACCCGGATGCAGTAGAATCGGTGAGCGAACTATTTAGTCGCTATACTACTGATGGCGTAGTGATTGAGGAACCAATAGAGCTATTGGAGGATGGACAGGCATATCGTGTGCGGATGGGTGAGCCAGTTCTGGTGCATGCATTTGTTCCGATGGATGGTACAGAGGAAAATATCTGTCAAAATGTTAGAGAAGCGTTATGGTACTTCAGCTCGATTGGTGCTCACTTTGTAGGCGATTTGCAGACGCGTCCTGTGAACGAAGCAGATTGGGCAAATGCATGGAAAGAATACTTTCACGTCACGCTGATTGGACATCGTCTCGTTATCTGTCCCTCGTGGCGCGAATATACGCCAAAACCTGAAGAGGTTGTATTGACGCTCGACCCTGGTATGGCCTTTGGTACCGGCTTGCATCCGACGACGCGTATGTGTCTGGAGCAGATAGAGCGCCGTGTCCGGCCTGGTATGAGGATACTGGATGTTGGCACTGGTTCGGGGATTCTGGCCATTGCGGCGGCAAAGTTAGGTGCGCAAAGCGTCTATGCCATTGATAATAGCAGTGTAGCAGTCGAAAGTGCTACCGAAAATGCCGCGCTGAACGATTTGAGCGATCGTATCAAGGTCGTGCTGGGAGTCTTGGATGAAGAAGCCGCGAGACGTATGGCAGGCCAGTACGATCTGGTGTTAGCGAATATTATTGCGCAGGTCATCGGTTCGCTCGCCCCTCAATTAGCTCACGTGCTAGCACCCAACGGACTACTTGTCGTGAGCGGGATCATTGAAGCGCGCCGTCAGGATGCCGAAGCTCCATTACTGGCCGCTGGACTAGAACTGGTAGAGTCGTTGATGATTGAAGACTGGCTGGCGCTCGTCTTGCGTAAACGGAAGTGAGAAGCCATGCACCGTTTTTTTGTTGAAGCGACCTTGCTTACGCCCTCGCTTGCGACCATACTCTTGCCTGATAAGCTTGCCCACCAAGTGCGCGACGTGTTGCGCCTAGTTGTGGGTGAGCAACTGATCTTGCTTGACAATAGTGGCGATGAAATACTCTGCGCTGTCACCAAAACTGGACGTGCCGGTGTAGAGGTACAGATACTAGAGCGACGCACGGACAAAGGTGAGCCATCCACACGCATTGTCCTCTGCCAGGGCTTACTAAAAACGGCACGTTTTGAATGGATTCTAGAGAAAGGCACCGAGCTAGGTGTCACCACCTTTGCGCCGACGCTCTGCCGACGCTCTATGTCCGGCTTGGAGGATGCAGGTCCCGCAAAAATACAGCGCTGGCAGCGCATCGTACAGGAGGCTGCGGAACAATGTGGACGTGCTCGCATCCCCACCCTTTTACCTATTCGTTCTTTTCCACAGGCCATTGACGCTATACCCGATAGTGCACTGGCGCTCATTCCCTGGGAGGAAGAGCGTGACCTGAGTCTACGCACGGCTTTGGCTGATGCTGTGCCTAATAGTCAACAAGCCGAGCCACTCACGGTGGTTGTTTTTATTGGGCCGGAGGGCGGTTTTGCCGCTGAGGAGATTGCATTAGCGCGACAACGGAATGTACAGGTTGTTACTCTGGGGCAACGTGTTATGCGTGCGGAGACTGCTGCGCTAGTGGCGGTGGCGAATGTGTTGTATACGTTGGAGATGGGGTCGTAGTCTTCTTGATTGATAAGTAGCTTAGTAGGTTGCGCACCGTATTTAGCTACGTAGTGAGGTATATGGTGTTGAACAAGGTTATGAGAGTCATTACAAGGTTTGTAGAAGGAAAACTATTGAAGTAGATAAGTTTCTATACAGGGAGACAGGATCATGCTCAAAATAAGACCACAGGGGACAGTTGGATCTGATAATAGAGAGTTTCGTGCCACAAATCTAGAATCTAAGCTCGCTTCTCATAAGGCAACAAAAGGATGGTTCCGCCTTGCTTTTAGAATTCCTAAAAGACAGAGACAAGGCGTATCTAAGCAAGCGCTTGATGTAGCCAAGCGTATGATGAAAGAGTATCAGGCTGATTTAGATTATCTAAAGGATAGATGAGTTTTTGTTTCTCGTTTATCGGCGTCAAGAATAGGTAACTTTTCATTCGTCTGCCACACAAAGTGTTCGAGGCGCTTTTGTGCTTGTCCCTGATGCTTTTGGCACTCACATTCGCGCCCACTCTGTCTCGAAATAGCATTGACAAAAGATTTATGCTAATGCTGACAATTTAACAATCAGCATCCCCTCTACTACCACCATCGGCTCCCTGGCAACAGACTGCCACTTAACTTTTCTGCATGCGTTGCAGTCTAGTAAGCGCCTCTTTGGCCCACTATTGTAGCATCCAAGACAAAAGATAGCAAAACACTAATCACCACAACACAAACGCACACCACGAAAATTCCCCTTCACTCACCGTTTATTTTAATTGTCTATCTTCCGTCAAACAGTATGATAAACCAGAACCAACGACGCATTGTGATTGACTATAAGGCGTCCTTCATGCTATGATAGCCGAACTATAGTCAGCACTTAGTATATCGTTGCGGGCTTATTCGTTATGGAGAATATTGTACCGGGCACACTGCGACGCCTGCGAGCCGCTGACATTATCCGCATGGCAGGACTCACCACAGCATCGTTAGGGCAGGAGCATTGCCGCACCGGGGCCGTACACAACACGCAGCGTCAAGAAACGCGTATCAGTGGGGTTGTTGATCTTTTTTCTCGTACCGCCGCCAACGACCTCGCCGGTCCTGGCGATGGGAATGCTATGCCCTACGAAGAGGTACACCAACACCGTTATAGCGCTGAAATTGAGCTACAGAGTCATACAGCATGGGTAAGTACCTGTTCCTGCGGCACAAATAGTATCGCACCTGCGCACATTTGTGTACATGTAGCGACATTACTCTATCAATGGTTGGCTCGCCCCGCTACGTTTCTCTCTGCAACGGCGCACCCTCTCACAGCAGAAAAGGCCGAAGAGCGTGCACCAACCACACCGGCAGCAAAGCCACCGCTGATCCCGGCAAGCGCAGATGACACTCTAATAGAGATACATCCAGCCATGACAAAGGTCAAGCCTATTACACTTGGGCATAATCCTCTGGTTGTAGAAGATCTTGTCGATATTCTGACGCAGCTAGGTTTAAGTGACCTACGCGGCATTGCACGTGAGTATGGCATTACCACGAATGGCATGAACAAGCAACAACTGGCCCAAGCGATCGTGGAGGCGCTAGGACAACCGGAAACGGTACGACGTGTTGCAGCAACGTTGGAGAAGCCACAACGCCAACTGCTAGCTTCCCTCACACTAGCTGGTGGTGCAATGACCGACGACGATCTACGCGGTGTCTATGAACGTTTTGGACTTGGCAAGCCTGCTCAGTTCCAGAGCATCCTGCTGGCATTACAAGGCAAAGCGCTACTCTTTCGCACAAGGTTACAGAGTGTAGCTCAACAACGTCTGAGTTTAAGTGGATCGATGCTCGATATTGGCTGGTTTGTACCCCAGGAGGTACAGACTGCCCTGCGTGTCACCGTGCCAGTTACGCCCTATGACCTGCCGCCATCCACCAGCAGTAATGAGGAAGTGCACATTGTCCAGCAAGCAGAGCCATTTCACCTGTTATGCGATCTTTTATTGGTTGCACGGGTGCTCGATGGCTATCAACTGGATGCACATGACAAGTGGCTGGAACCTAGTAATACACAGCGCCTTTCTGAAAGCATATCAGTCCTCCCCCGTATCTCAGGAGTCTCTAACAGCAATGGCTCAGTCTCCGTACCAGCTCCCCCGGACCTTCCTTCACCTACATTGATCGCCATGTTAGCGACAAAAATCGAACGCCCGCTCGCGTTTTTGCATTTTGCCGTCCGTTTATTGCAGTTAGCTGATATTTTCCATCGAGATGATAATGGTAGCCCCTACTTGCGTATCTTGCCTAACACCGCACAGCTGTTGCTTGGTCCCGCCCGCCTGGATGTGGCGCGTGATCTGTTTGAATTATGGCTAACACAATCTTCATATGAAGAATTGTTTGCATTACAGGAGGAGGGGCTACATCTACGTTGTCGTTCAACCTCGCTTAATATACCGGCGTTACGTCCCGGAGAATTGGGCTTAGAGAACAGCGAAGCGCGCCAATCTTTAGTTGCACTACTGGCCCAAGCTCCACTCAAGCAATGGATTAGTTTCCCTGCTTTTGCCCGTTTCGTCTACCGTCTGATCCCAACATTTCTGCAACGACGACAACGTCTTTTATCCACACCTCATTGGTGGCTTGAACTGGATGAAGGGCGTCCTCTACATCCTTTCAACGCCACAGATTGGTCACGAGCTGAGATCCACTACCTGTCACGTCTGATACTCGGTCCGTTACAATGGTGGGGCATCTGTGATACTATCCTATCGCAAGATGCTCGTCTCCTGGCATTTCGCCTGACGCCTATTGCGGGCTGGTTATTTCATGGCATGACATTAGAGGCCGAAAATGCTGGACAAGATTACCATCAACTGGCTAATATGTTAGAAATAGTAGATAACGAAGAGATGACGGTGGCCTGTTCCCCACAAACATGGCCTCTCATTGAATTGCTGGAACAGTTCACTGAGGTAGCTGGTGTGCGCGAGGATCGTCTGTGTTACCGTTTGACAGCGAAAGTATTAGGTGATGCATTAAGTCGGAGCCAGCGTCCGACGAAGTTGTTGGAGCTGTTGCGTTCTATCGCGGCGCATGCAACACGCGCTGACGATCCATTGTTACGTATCCTTGCACGCTTGGAGTGT
Organism: Chloroflexota bacterium; assembly: GCA_005879655.1. The sequence goes on from VBJK01000248.1 coordinate 6,057, forward strand.
TGGATCGCCAATTATGGGCGGATGCGTCTCTATACCGGAGTGACATTACTAGAGACCGTCGATCCACTGGTCATGCGGGAACTAGCAGCAACAACCTCATTAAACGAACAGATTGTGCAGCCCATTCATCAAACACTGCTTATTGTGAAAAAGTCAGGTACCGAACAGCTCATCGACGAGTTAAAGCGGCGTGGACAGACCCCTCTCATGCACGATGAGGAATTTTATGGAGCAGAGTGACATTGAGTTGTTGCAGACGGTATCTGCCTATCATCTGCAAACAGTAGTAAAAGCAAGGAATCTGCCATTATCGGTAAAAGTGCCGCACAGTGGACTATCTACCATTCCATCCGCTTCTTCCTCTATAGCCAATAGCGAAATTGCTCAGCATCTTTTTGCTGCTGACTCTCTGCGCGCAGCTTTAGCCGAACTTGGTGGGATCGAGGTCTTAATCTTACGGGAGCTGGTGGCCTGTGGTGGTCGTGCCAACAGTCGTGACTTAGCGCTCTACTTCACCATCAGCGACTTACTGAATACGACGAAAAAGACGAACACAAGTGCAGAAGACACGGAAGAAATGGATCTTGCGCAGGTACCTCATTACGGATCTCTCTTACAGTATCCAGTCCCGCATCCGCACGGAAGTTTTGAGCAAGCCTTACGCAACCTTCTGCTGTTGGGATTACTTTTCTGGGGAAAACAGACAAATTTTTCGGGTCGCGACTACACGAATGGCATTCATGATGGCGTGCTGATCGTCCCTCTGGCCGTTCAGGAAGTCGTGCGTCAGGAATGGCAGTTAGGGGAGACCTGGCAAGAAACGATAAACCAGGAGAGTGAAGACGAGGGGCAGAGCGATCTTGGTGAAGGTATCCGCAAGTTGCAGCGCCACCTGTATCTCTACTGGTCCACGGTAGCCACTCTACGCGAAGGACTCAGTGTGTTAAGCAGTGGTCTGCTGGCGCGTTCTTCTCTGCGGGTCATTGTGGAACATCTAGGAACAAAATTACAGCTAGATCAGGTACGTGCCGAGAATGAAGTGCCCTATCTGTTGTTCTTGCGTTTGCTCTTAATAAGTATAGGCTTATTACAAGAACGAAAAGGAGTCCTTCATGCCGCGCCAGCGGACGCATTTTTCTCCTTACCACTGCTTGAGCGTGCTCGTCGTTGTTATCATCTAGTGGTCGAGACTGCGTTATGGAATGAATTATTATACCTGCCTGATGTAGTTGCGCGCCCCGGTCCCTCTCTGCTTGATCCAGCACACGAAGAGGTGATCCACTCGCGTACGGTTGTGATAGAGCGTTTGATGCACGAGCCTATCGGGCGCTGGTGTGATCTTACAGCTTTTGTTGCTCGCACCAAGTTGTATTCGCCCTATCTACTTTTTCCACGTAGTTCTGGGCCACGTGCGGAACGCTATGATGGCATATGGTCGAGGGTGGCTTTATTAAAACAGTTATCGGCGGCATGCTGGCCTGGTTGGGCTTAGTGGAGCTGGACCGCGAGGCGAATCCTAGCGCCTTTCGTATCTTCCCCGGTGCTCCTCTTCTGATGAGTAAAACGCCCACACAGGATACTGAAAATCCCTGGAGCCGTCTTATTGTGCAGCCTAATTTCGAGTTGGTTGCGCTAGCACCCGTCTCAGAACTGCTTCTCGTGATGCTTGACCGTTTTGCCGAGCAAGTCAGCCTGGAACATATCGCGCAATATCGTCTAACGAAGGCTAGTGTTGCGCGCGCTATTCAGCGAGGACTCAATGCGGAAACGATTAAGTCCGTGCTAGAGCGCGCGGCGGGTGGGGAGATGCCGCAAAATGTCGCCTATTCATTGGTGGAATGGGAACGCCAGACGCGGCGTATAGAGATATGGCCTGGCGCGACCTTGCTAGAAGTAGATGATGCTAGTTTACTCGATACACTCTTCGCCGATCCCCCGATCCGTGCGTTATTTGGACGACGGCTCTCTCCCCTACTGGCCGAAGTAATGCCACAACAATTATCCGCAGTGCAGAAAATTCTCTGGCAACACAATCATTTACCGGCCCTCACTCCCGCACCGACGCAGGAAACTGGAGAATATGGACGGCTACCTGCACGAGAGCCACAGTGGCGTCTGCACGATGATGGCCTGCTACAACCATTTTATGCTGTCTCCGATCTCTATCTAGCCGCTGATGTCGAGCGCTTTTGTACACGGGATGAGACGAGTAGCTGGTATCGCATTACAGCACAATCGTTGCAACGAGGGTTACAACAGGGCATCTCGCTTGCATATGTCATACGTTTTCTACAACATTACTGCGAGGGTGGTATTCCTGGCTCCTTGCTCATTCGGCTCAAACTATGGGGTGGTGGCTATGCTGAGCAGAAGCCAGTGCAAGTCGAGCGCACACCATTGCTCTCTCTGCCCGCCCATGTGCTAGAGGATCTACAGGGCGATGAGGAGATACAACAACTGCTCGGTGAGGAGATCGAACACGATCATCGCCTAGTACGTGTGGATGAGCAGCATGTGGAGCATCTTATTGCGCTACTGCGCGAGCGTGGCTTCTCGCTGGACTGAGCGGGCAGGGCACCCATAAAGGATGCCCATAGGCATCAACCTAAGCCGGGGGTCCAGGGGGCTTCGCCCCGCCTTTCGGGGTTTGGGGTGTGCCCAAGCTCTCCCTTTCACTCCTCTCGCCGCAGGCGGCGGCGAAGAAAAGAGGTTTTTGGGGACACCCCAAACCCCGTCAAAGAGCTTGCTGCCCTTTGCAATCCTGCTGTCAAGCGTTAGGTTGATGCATATTGGGCAACCACAAGGGATTGCCCCTACAATGGTACGAATCGGCCTCCCAAGCTTGATCGTAACCATTGTAGGGGCAATCCCTTGTGGTTGCCCTGGGGGGGGTGCCCTGGGGGAGGTAGGGATACCCACTGCCTTATCTGAGATGTTGTTCGTCATTTTTGACAAGGTCATAACGTCTTATTAGCAGATAGACACCCATAGATCTGTGTGACCTTCCGATGCATTTCTGGTATGGTTCTCCTGCATACTAGAAGGAGTGACGAGTGTAAAAGTCGAGACAGAAACACCAGGAGCGCATGCCCAACAACAACATTGACATATTACGAGCAAAATACAAATTTTCGCAGCAAGAACTGGCAGAAAAAGTTGGAGCCGCACCACTGACTGTGGGTCGTTGGGAGCGAGGGGAAGCGGTGCCACGAAAATACTTTCTAATGAAGCTGTGTGAGATATTTAAGTGCAGTGAAGAGGAGCTTGGTTTCTCCACAGGTCCTGGTTCCCTGACTGGGACCGATGGGCCACAAGATCTAGTTGTATCACTCCATGACGTTGCTATACCACTTGCCATGGACCGATTTGTGGGGCGTGAACACGATCTCAAACGTATCAAAGCTGCGTTGCGGGAGACTGAAAGCAGTGTTGTCTTCGTCGCTCTCAACGGGATTCCAGGGGTAGGAAAAACAAGTCTTGCGATTACGCTCGCTCATGATCCTGAAGTGCGTGAATATTTTAGTGACGGCATATTGTGGGCTAGTCTTGGACCAACACCCAATCTTGCAGGACTCTTGCGTCGATGGGCAAGACTTTTTGGTATACCTGAAACCCAATTTGCTGAATTTGATGAGGACCAGAAACGTCAGGCACTGCGTACTGCGATTGGAACGCGCTCGATGCTGCTCGTGCTCGACGATGCCTGGAAGGCGGAACACGCGCTCGCCTTGCAAGTTGGCGGTAACAATTGTGCTTATCTGATGACGACGCGTTTTCCTGCCATGGCGACACAGTTGGCCGCAGGGAACGCTCTCATGATTGAAGAGCTGAACGAAGAGCAGAGTGTTCACTTGCTGCGTGTGCTGGCACGAGAGGTAGTTGACCGCGAAGAGACGAAAGTGCGCGAGCTGGTACATGCCGTTGGTGGCCTCCCCCTGGCTTTAACTTTGCTCGGCAACTATCTACGCAAGCAAGCATATCATCATTCGGCTCGACGTACCGCTGCCGCGCTGGAACGCTTGAGCAACGTCAATGAACGCTTCAAGGTCAGTGAACCACATCTGCAAGCTGGCACGCATCCCACTCTGCCCAGTTCAGTGGCCATCTCACTCTCGTCCATCATCGAAGTCAGTGACCACTTCTTGACCTCTCAGGCACGTGAGACACTCTATGCGCTCTCGGTCTTTCCACCCAAACCGCAGAGTTTTTCGGAAGAAGCGGCACTTTGCATAGCGGCGTGTACTCCCAGCGAGCTGTATGAACTCGTGGACGCTGGACTGCTGGAATACCAACAGGGTGCCGATGAGCGCTACCGACTGCATCGCACGATCGCCGATTATGCTCATCTGCATCTCTGGGAACAGACCAAAGAGACCGTCATACTGCGGCTGCTTGCATACATGCAGCAGTATGTGAGCGAGCATGCAAAGGTATATGAACTGCTAGAACAAGAGATCACGCTCATCCTCTACGCATTGGAGAAGGCTGTGACGGGCGCAGCCTTTCAAGCACACATCGTACCGCTCGTGTGTGCAGCAACGCCATTTCTCTTGATGCGTGGCTATATTGCACAAGCCGAGCGTTTCTTAGAGCGCGCCTACGAACTGGCTACGGCCTCGCATGAGTCTGCCAAGATGGCAAAAGTCCTCCTCTTTCTTGGAGAGATCAGTCAGAAGCGGGGGAACTTGTCTCGTGCCAAAGAACTATACAAGCAAGGTAAGGTGCTAGCGGAGTCCATCAGCGATATTGGATTGTTGGTGGCGTTCTACCATGATATTGGTAGGATGAGTTGGAAAATGGGGAACTATCAGGAAGCTGAGACATTATTGCAGGAAGGCATGACGTTTGCTCAGGCCATAGAGCGGCCCGAATTGGTGTGCGATCTATGCACGGCATACTCCGCGCTCTATGCTGATAGTGCGAACTATCAGCAAGCCGAGGCGTATGCGCGAGAAGGACTTGCCATTGTACGAGCGCTTGGCGATCGTGAGCGCATCATTGCCCTGTTGATCAACCTTGGGTGTAGCTTACAACCTTCACCAGAAAAACCTGCTTCCTTTCACGAAGCTTTGCTTCTTGCACGAGAGATCAGGAGTGATGAGGACTGTTGCCTTGTGCTCATTAATCTGAGTGATTGGTACACCAATAGTACAGAGTGTGACTTGCCGCAAGCAGAGGGCTATCTGTGCGAGGCCATCTCCATCGCACGACGACTTGGCATCACAGAATGGACTAGTGCAGCTCTTGCACAACTGACCATAGTGCTCCGTCTTCAAGGACGCCTCTCTGAAGCGGAAGCCTGTGCCCAAGAGGCATTCACTCTGGCAAAAGAGATCCAGCGGCCTCGCATGATGTGTACTGCCCTAGACGAAATAGGGAATCTGGCGCTGGTACGTGGCAATGCGGAGCAAGCGCTTGAAGCGTTTCAAGAGATGTCTCGTCTGTGTCCCCAGGGCGATGCTGAAGTGCAAGCCATGAGTCTGTTCGGGTTAGGACGGGCCTATGAGCAGCTTGAGCAGCATATGCTGGCATTGTCTTGCGGTGAGCAGTCTCTGACACTTCTCCAGCACAAAGGTCAGACACAACGTATTGAGCGTGTACAGGCTTGGTATACAAGTCTTGTTCAACAATTACAATCTTCGCTGAAAGTGGATACTTGCATCTGTGGAGAACTTCTGATGCGTACATCCAAGACTGGCCGTACCAGACACTACTGCTCTGATCGCTGTCGCAAACGTGCGCAACGCCAGCGGGATGCCAATGGCCACGTCACAAAATAATTCCACTTTTCTGAGAATGAAGTTCTAAGTCACAAAAGAATGACAGCAGTATAAATTGGAATTGTAAGTCACGAAAGCAAATGGAATTGACAAGCTCAACGTCACGAAACGAAAGAGGGTCAGCCTGCTTTGGGGGGAATTCCCCCCTCCCCCCCCAGGGCACCCACAAGGGATGCCCCTACAATGGATGACGGATCATCCGAGGCGTGTTCGTACCATTGTAGGGGCATCCCTTGTGGGTGCCCTGGGGGGGAGGGGGAATTCCCCCCAAAGCAGGCTGACCCACGAAAGAGTATGGGTGTTACACACTCTTTCGCTTGAGTTGAGAGATCTTTAAGACAGAAAGGACCGCGACCATAACCATGCAGAACGAAACGAAAGTATCGTGCGAACACCCAGAAGGCGCACTCTACGATCCTGCCATCCCGGCACTGCCACTCGGCGAGCTAATCGGACGCGAGCAAGAATTGGCGCATATGAAGCAACAACTGCAAAGCAGAGGTAACACCGCATTAACCCTGCATGGACTACCAGGCGTAGGCAAAACAAGCCTGGCCATTGCCCTTGCACATGATCCAGAGATTCGTCATGCCTTTGCTGACGGCATTTTGTGGGCAGGTGTGGGGCCACATCCCAACCTACTAAGCCACTTGAGCCGCTGGGCAGGACTGTTAGGCATCTCTGCCACACAGATGGCAGCGCTCAGGGGAATTGACGAATGGGCATTTGCCATTCGCAACGCCATTGGCACACGCAAAATGCTGCTCATCATTGATGATATTTGGCAATATGAAGAGGTACAGACCCTGCGTGTTGGCGCACAGAATTGTGCTTATCTAATTACAACGCGCTCTCGTGACGTTGCAGGACAACTGGCACTGGATGGAACAATGCTGATTGAGGAGCTAAATGCAGAGCAGAGCGTCCAGTTGCTCAATCAAGTAGCACAAGAGGTGGTCAGCCAGGAGACTCAAAAAGTACAGGCTCTTGTGCAGGCTGTCGGTGGGCTGCCCCTGGCTCTGACATTACTGGGCAACTATCTGCGCAAGCAAGCGTCGCATGGACGTATTAGCACTACGCTAGAACGTCTAGGCGATGCTCAGGAACGTTTCCAGATCAGTGAACCGCAGGTCCCCATTGAAAGTCATCCCAGCCTGCCAGACGGCACCTCACTCTCACTGCAATCTGTTATTGCCGTAACGGATCAACTGCTTCCAGAGACAGCGCGTGCAGCCTTCTACAAGCTTGCCGTCTTTCCCCCCAAGCCCAACAACTTCTCCGAAGAAGCGGCCCTCGCCGTTACCGGGAGTACATTTGAGGAATTGGATATCCTCAGCGATGCTGGTCTGGTAGAGAGCTATGGTGATCGTTGCACCCTGCATCAGGTCATTGCCGACTACGCTCGCATCCACCTGCACGATACTAAAGTTGAGGAATGCGAAGCCTATAGCCGCCTCATTGCTTATATTGCCGATTTCGTTGAGGCGCACCGAAGAGACTATGAGTTACTCGACCAAGAAAACAACACCATTCATCTCGTCCTTACACAGGCTCATGTGTTGGGAAAGCAAGCCGAACTAGTGCGTGTCGTCAGTGCCTTTGCCCCGTTCTTGATTTTACGTGGCCGTTATGAAGAAGCTGAACGTCACCTCAAACTAGCTAATCAGGCTGCACAGGCTTTAAATGATAACGACGGTATTACTACAACTTTGCTCTACTTGGGCGAGATTGAACAATGTCTGGGCAATTACGCTCAGGCTGAAAGCTCCTTGCAAGAGGGTTTGGCGCTGGCACGCCAGATGAATAACAATGAGCGTGTCTGTGCATTACTTACACAGTTGGGTATTGTTTCGCAGCACCAAGGGAATTTCCAACGGGCTGAGACCGTATATCAGGAAGGTTTAATGCTGGCTAGAAATGTTGCAGATCATGACAGTATCTGTATTTTGCTTAGCAATCTGGGTTGGGTTAGCCAAAAGCGTGGCACATTTTCTGAGTCAGAAAGGTATCTGCAAGAAGGGTTAGCTCTTGCTCACAAAGTTGAGAATCGTGAACATGTCGGTAAGCTACTGACGATGCTTGGTACTCTAGAGAATCGTCGCGGCAACTTTGTGCAAGCTCAAAGCTATTTGCAGAAAGGCTTAACTATTGCTCGGCAGTTGGGTGATCTCGAACAGGTTTGTGATCTCCTTATTGATTTGGGGGTGGCTCTCGGACAGCAA
>VBJK01000481.1 GCA_005879655.1 Chloroflexota bacterium
CTCAATATATCCCATTACCATAAAATAGTGAGAGCCTTCCTGGAAATGGTCAGTCACAGTAGGAATGAGTGGATGATTGAGGTGTGCCAAGATGGCTGCCTCTTGCTTGAAGTTGCGTACCTCGGATCGCAATCTTGCTGTACTGGTACTGTAAAAGATGAGTTCCTTAATAACAACGAATTTTTTTGCCAGGCGATGATCGGTCGCCAGTAACACGGCCCCCATACCGCCTCTACCTAGAATCTTTTGTATCTCATAGCGGCCATTTTGTAGACGTGATCCAATTGCCTGTATATGAATTACTGGGCGTAATGTCTGTGACAATGCCCTTGTGCTTCTTCTAATAGCAGTGAGAGGAGCACTACATGCTTTACAGAAGGGTTCTTCGCTTGTGTTTTTCGCCCCACAGAAAGAACATTCCATGTTCCACGTGCTTTCTGTCTAAATGCAAGAGATGATTATGGAAATTCTTGCATAACCTAATACACATCCATATTATTTTGATTATAACATCCTTCTTCGTACATTTTATGAGGGAACAAACTTTTATCCTACCTACATTGTATTAATCTCTGATACTACGCAAAAGATGCACAAGCGCAACTTATTGCGCCATGGCCACAAACAATTAAAATAGGCGCAATACATTGCGCAACTACGTCTTTTGTTTGTTGCGCAATGTATTGTGCGTCTACGCTGGAGGAATACTCTGTGCAAAGTGGAACAGATTGTGGGGATCGTAGATCGCTTTGACCTGTTGTAGGCGCGCGAGGTTTGCGCCATAGTATGCCTGTTGCCAGTTGGGCAGGTCGGGATCGATATAATTTTGATAGGCTGAGCCGCTGGCATACGGGCGCATGGATTGCCACGTCTTTGTGAGCCAGGCATGATGTGCAGCGATTACCGCAGCCGAGTCGCGGCTATTCCAATTGGAGTTATACTGAAAGGAGAAGAGTGTATTGCGATCCGCAAAGGCTGTTGCGTCCGCAGCTACACGGTTGATCGCGCCACCGTTGGCGCCGATGACGATAAAGGCACGCCGCAGGATTGGCGAAGCCTGATGCTGGTTCATGGCATGCAGCAGATTATTAATGGCCTGTGGTGGCAGGAGTGCCGTGAAGTAGTCAGATTTGGCATTTTGGATCTCGCGCGTTAACTGACCCTGTGGATTCTGGCTGGGCAAGTGGCATGCCGCTACACCTTCGTCAGAACAGCCCGCTTCGTACAACATGGTGTCCAGTATACTAGCTTCTGCAACGTAACGGCTGGTGGGTGCGACCCCGATGTTGTTCGTTAGCTGAGCAAGTAATGGTTCAAAATCAGCCTGCTTGCCCACATAGACGCCATTGACACTTATCATTGGTGGTGCACTCTTACTGCCGGTGTCCATGACACAGTTTGACCATGCTTCATCGGGGGTCTGGGGTCCCCAATGCTGCCAGCCGTCGATCACACGGGCGGCATTGCTCCACGACCATCTCAGCGTAAAGAGCGTGAGCGCTGGTACACGGTGCGCCTGAAAGGTAAACGATGTCACGATACCGAAATTCCCGCCGCCACCGCCGCGTAATGCCCAGAAAAGATCCGCATTTTGCCGCGTATTACACGTGAGCAGACGCCCATCAGCAGTCACCACTTGCGCTGCCAGCAGGTTATCACAGGTCAGTCCAAACTTGCGCCCAAGCACACCAACACCGCCGCCCAGCGTGAGACCTGTAATACCCCCCGTGGCACAACTCCCACCGGGCAAGAGCAGATTATCTTGTGCTAGCCTGGCATAGATATCGATCAGGCGCGCACCCGCTCCGATAGTGGCTGTGTCTGAGGCGAGATCCGTCGTTACCGAGTTCATGCGTGTTACGTCGATGAGTAAGCCGCTGGTTGTTGAATAGCCCGCGTACGAGTGACCACCGGAGCGAGGTGCAACTGGTAAAGCGAACTTACGAACAAAGGCAAGGCAGTTTTGGACATCTGTGGGGGACGTGCAGTAGGCAATCGCTGCTGGCTTTATATTGTCATAACGAGGATCGAAGAGCTGACACGCAGACACATATTGCGTATTGCCAGGGCGGATAAGCGAACCCTTTAATTGGCTCGCCAACGTTGCCCAGTCAGCCTCAGTCGGAACTGCCAATTGGCGAGTAGAAGTAGGAGCTAGTGTTCCTATGGCAGTGGTTGTGATGCCATTCTGGCAGGCACCCAGCAGCTCTGGTAGAATGCTCAGGCCGCAAAGCGCAAGAAAGTTCCGTCGCTTAAGATATTTCGCTGAAAGGTGATCTAGCATTGCTGCTGTGCTCCTTTAAATCATTGCAATCCCCAACGGGCTTGGTGAACTTGCAGACACGCTTGTATCCTGCTCGTCATTTACTAGTTTGATTGTTACAAGCCCCAACAGGTATCGCTTACCTATGCTCCTAAGTATAGCATGAGATGCATGAAAAATACCAGTCATATGAAGAAAAAAGCCGTAGCCGCGCAATTTATTGCGCCATGCTCGCCGAAAATACTTGTAGTCGCGCAATAAATTGCACCAGCTCTTCTTTGTTTGCGAGCATGGCGCAATAAATTGCGCGACTACAAATATATCCCAGAAGCAATAAAAGCCCTCTCACTCTAATCATAAAAGGCGTCGGCACAGGTGTATAAGAACACTTTATCTAGACTAGCCTGAGTTGAAGGCCATATGGTTAGTATATCTATGTAGGGGCAACTAGATGAGGTGGATAAAGATATGGCCAAAATAGCCCATAAGAGAATAAATTCATAGCATAGGACTACTTGCTTGGTATATAATTTGCACAACTTACTATAATTTTTGCCCACAAAGGAGTCAATTTAGACCATGAGAGAAAGCACATCAGTGAGAGAAACGACGTCAACCCAGAAAGCACTGACGCCAGAACAACAAGCATTTATCGATGGGGTTGTGTTGCGTGTCAGCTATCAGCTAGGGAGTATGATTATGCCATTAATCCCCGAATCTGCCTTGTCTCCCACTGACAAGCGTAGAGTGTCTAGCAAAGTACACAAAGAAGTGGAGACGCCCGTTATTACAAAAATGAGGGAATTGCTAGCAGCATTGCTTGAAGACGAAAGCTAGCTGTTACGCAAGTCAAGCTCTACTATAGACATTTTGACTATAATCTGCTATGAGCTAGCAGTGGAGAGATTTGTATGGATTTGTTCGCTGAGATCGAAGTATTTTTATTGCGTGAACGTGTCATTGCCCATGTTCAGGAGCGCTTTTCAGAGCTTGAAGTTACTATGCACGAACTCTTTGCTCTATTTGATCTTATGATCGCGGAAGAAGAGGTCCTTGACCACTACAAAGAGGCTCTTGCATTGCTTTCTGCTATGAGAGGGCATTTGCACGCATCACGCCAAATGCTGCTTCGACTACCTGCCGCACAGGTCGAATACTTTTCTCTCTGCCTGCTCGCTTTTGAAGAGGTCTGCTCCCGTTCTCAACAACGTCTTCAGCGCTTACAACAGCAGAAGCGGTGATGGCAGCTAGCTGCCATCACCGCTTCTGCTGTTGTATTATTTTTTAGACACGACTGGCAAAGCCGCCGGAGAAGGCCCGTAGCAGAGCTATGAGAATACAAGCTCCTATGAACGCGATGATGATTGAGCCAACTAGTCCAGTGGAACCAAGACCGATCACGTTTGCTAGGAAGCCACCGATCAGTGAGCCAACTAAGCCAACGATGATGTCACCAACAACGCCGTAACCACCGCCTCGCATTACAACACTCGCTAGAAAGCCAGCTATTAAGCCGACGAGAAGCCATAAGAGAATCGCTGTTAACATGTTTTACTCCTTATCTATTCTTCTGTGATCTCACTGATGTATAACAACACTTAGTATACGATTGATTCTCATGAACCGTTTCACGGGTGTGTAATGTGTTGTTTTTTAGCGATACCCTGAAATTCTCCCGACTGTAGTGGGGGCATGTATCTTATCACACCGCCCCACAAGCCTTTTTTTATATGCACGGGGCGCTTTATGTCCGCTTCTTACGCCCCCTAGTGGGTTTTTCCTTTAGGCTGAGTGGAGGGGTTGTTACCAGTTCTGACGCGCTATGCTGGTAGCGCTGCATGAGGTCCAGAGGCGGCAGCATGCACCATTTGGCTTGCAGCCATTCTTTGCCCCATTGAGCCTTATTCTGAGGGATAGGCGTCAATAAACGTGCCTCGCCAATGATGCCTTGCTCGACGAGTCTCTGGATTGCTGCCTCTACGCGTGGGGCAAAACGCGATGTAAGGTGTTTTTCGTCAACTGTCACCATGCTACTGTGGAGAAGATCTTGCATGATGATAGGTTGTTCATAGCTGCCCGTGCGTGTGAGTTGTCGCCAGTATTCTGTGAGGTAGAGGGCGATGCGTAGCGCGATCTGATCGTTATGGGGGTGCAGTTGGAAGATGCGCCGATCTATCTCAGCGAAGAAGACATGCCCATATTCTTCATAGGTATTAATCCACGCTCCTGGGGCGACAAAATAGCCCACTGGCTCACCCTCCTCGATCTGGGTGGTTTCTTTGACGGAAGTTACACGCAGATAAGGACCATCGATTAAGAAGCGGCGGGATCGTCCGCGTACGTTGATGGTGTGCTGACCTCGTAGGTAGCATTGCTCTAGCAACTTGATATCCTGGTGTACTTGCTGCTTATGTTTCCATTGATAGCCATCGGTAAAGCGCTTTTCAGAGCCGGAGTAGGTACGGCTGTGCTTTTGCACACCGCGCCATTCAAGGATCTCATCGACACGAATAACGGCGCTACCATCCTTGGTTAACTGTTGCTCTGTACGTCGGATATTCCAGAGTCCCAACAAGAGGCGCGCTGTTAGAATCGTGCTCTCGCCTAGCGCACGGATACGTTGTAAGGCTTCGGCGATGCTTAGCGGAAACTCTGGATCGCCTACGTAGACATAGAGCTGATTGGAGGCGATATAGCGCATGCGCCTGAAGTCTGGTTCTTCTTCCCAAGCGGCCTTGCGTGCCAGGGTAGCTTCGCGGATAGCACGATCTTCCTGGTAGCTGGTAGTGGCCAGGGTGGTAGCGCTGTTAATGTACGGAATACTGGTCAGTAGCGCTCGTAGCTCTTGCTGGCTCTCCTCTGGCGTTAATTCTTTTGTCAATGGAGGGTGAGTCTCTGGCTCCTGCTGCTCTGCTGCCATTAGTAGTTCTGCTACTGCCGCCTCGCTAGTCTGGTCTTGTGGTACAGCACGTTGCGCCGTTGTCTCTGCTTGCTCTTGCCTGGTGGGCGTCTCTTTGATGAAGGTGGCCGCTTCTGGTTCAGCTGGCTCTTCTGCCAGGAATGGCAGGAACATCTGGTCTGGCAACGAGATTGGTAACGAGACTGGGAGTGGCGTTTGAGCGGTAAAAAAAGCCTGTTGCAGGGCCTGAGAGAGTGCTGCGATATAGTGTTCGAGCTTGCTCTCTTCCTCTGCTGACATGCCGCGTCGCTGCAAGCCGGTGAGCCAGGGTATGAGTATATCGATATGCAGGCAATTGAGCCTTTGCGTACCGCCACGTGTCTTGAGAGAGAGCTGACACAGGCCAGGTAATAGTGCCTCTGTGCGCTGGATACGTTGGAGTTGGCCGCGTGTGTTGAGGCCAAGCGCGCTACATATGCCGGGTAGGCTGATATAGAGTCCGCCGCTCATGGTGAGCGCGATCAGTAGTGCATCCCCTTCGTAGTCCAGCATCTGTTGTGCTATGACTTCTTCCAATAAGTTGGTCTCGATAAACATTTGTCTCGGTATTGGTCCGTCAAATGGCATGGCTTCCCCCTCCTTGAAGGGGTGTGCACACGCCCCTCTCTGTCTGCCAGGGTCTCTGGTAAAATATTTCTGTTAGCCCTTATTGTACGCTACAAGTGTTCTTCTCCACAAATTGCTACGCACGCCCCCACTTACTATGTAGAACGTACGTAGTGGCAATTGGGAACAGCAATATGATCATACTATTTCGTTCGTCTCAGCCAGAGGAAGAGTAAACCAGAAAGTCGAGCCTTTCCCTTGCTCGCTGTGCACGCCGACCTGCCCTCCGAGCCGCTCAATAATCATACGGCTAATGTGTAGTCCCAGCCCCAGGCCAACGCCAGAGCCACTTTTCACCTCCACCTCCGGTACGCGGTAAAAGCGTTCCCAGATATGTCGCTGCTGCTCTCTGGAGATACCGGGTCCCTCATCGCTCACGCAAACATTCACGCGCTTACCACTCTGTTCGACATACACCTCTACCGCTTTATCGGCCTCGGAATACTTTAGCGCGTTAGAGAGGTAGTTGCTAATGACTTGCCGTACGCGGTCGGCATCTGCTAATACCAGTAACTCTTCAGGTGCCTTCCAGATTAAGTTGATGAGCCTGGTGGGAGTGAGATATTGCTGATCCTCAACGCTCTCGTGCACCAGCCGCGCAAGATCGTACAACTCAGGATGCAATTCCAATCGATTGGAATGAATGCGTGCTACATCGAGTAAATCACTGACCAGCCGATTCTGCATAGCGATCTGTCGCTCTGTACGACTGAGATGGCTCTGGATCATCGTAATCATGGCTATTGCTTCAGTGGAGAGCGTATCCTGTTGGCGCAGTATTTTGTTAAGCTGTCGTCGTGCAAGTTGGACACTGGCCTTAATGGTGGTGAGTGGTGTGCGCAACTCGTGGCCTGCAATGCCAATAAACTCGTCCATTAAACGATTGGTCTCGCTCAGTGCCAGGACAGTCGCCTGTGCTTGGGTACGTTCCTGAAATAAGCGTGCGCGTTCCAGCGTGAGTGTAGCGAGCTGAGCGAGCGCTTTTGCTAGGGCTTGTTCGTCCTCCGTATAGGTATGAGTTGGCTCGCTGGCAATGAATGTTAGGACTCCTATTGGTTGCTCTTCCATCATCATGGGCACCAGCAGGATGTGTCTTGTTTTATAGGTAACGGGATACTTGGAGAAGGGAGCTTGGCTTAAGTCAATGGTCGTTGCTTCCCCTCTCATCAGGTGTTGCTCAATGGGGGTCCCTGCGATCAGTTCGCCGATAGTGAAACCGGGTCGCCGTTCGCGCCACGCCTCTTCTTGTTCAGGGGTCATGCCGTAAGCTGCCATAGATAGGGCACTGCCTGTTAGTTCGCCGAACAGCGTTATGCTAACGTGAGGGTAATCGAGTATCTGACCTATCAGAGTAGCGAGCCGTTGGGCGACGAGATCTATCTGCTTGCCTTCTTCGGTCCCTGTATCCGCTTGTAGCTCTTGCGTTATGCCGCCTTGCACAAGAGCTTGAGCGAAATGGAGCAAGGCGTGGCGAGCTTCACGTGTGCGCTGTGCATTGTGGTGTTGTACGGTGACATCGCGCATGACGATAACGGCACCCTGGATATGTCCAGCCTTATCGAGAATAGGCGCACCACTTATACTGAAGAGCAGATCTTTGCCATCTACTGTCCGCAGGAGAGTATTGACAGCCTGCGCCCCAGTAAGCACTTCACCTGCAAGGGCACGCTTGGCTGGCAGTTGCTCAGGTGAAAGGTATTGGCCGTGCTCATCGCGTGGTTGGAACATAGTAAAACGTTCGGGAAAGGGACGTGCAAGGTAATCAGGTTGCTCAGTATATGGATTAAATGCCTGAGCGGCAGGATTCGTCCGTATAACCTGCCCCTGGGTATTGTAAACAAATAGACCATCGGCGATGGTGGCCACGACTGCTTCAAGTTCACTGGCCTGAGCAGCTGCACGAGTCTTCTCTTGCTCGGCAAGTGCTTGTGCTTGCTCTGCCACGCGGCGTGCGTATTCGATGCGCCCCACAACCAGACTGGTTGCAATACCTACTAATGAAAACATTGCTGCTTCAATGATAGCCTGTATCAGGGAAGGGCTTTCGGTTAAGTGTGGCCGCAGTATGATCATGAGCGCGACAGTACCTGTAAGCGTTGCTATCACGCCTGGGCCGCTGCCCCATAATAGTGCTACTACCAGGATTGCGAGTATGATCAACACGCCTGGTAGGGCGAACGTGGGAAAGAGATAAATGATGAGCCGGATCAGTGGTATGGTTACTCCGGCGAGAATGATGGCGGCTAGATAACCCACAATGGGCGCATTCCACGGCGCGGGCAACCAGGAAGGGCTAAATGTACTCATACGCGAGAGAGTAGGAAGCTCCCCCTTCTGCTTTCTGCTAGAGTAGGCATCTTCGGGGGGTGGGGCCTCTGTAAACGTTGTGTCTTTCATGCAGTTTCCTTAGTGATAGTGTAGTGTTGCTTAGGGCATATTAAAAAGCAGGGGTCCGTATTATTGGGTGTTTATTTGTTACTACGCTAGGAGCAGACGCGAGGTTACAGGTTGTGGCACCAATCTGAGCAATAAGCGGAGATGCACTCTGGTGTGTATTAAGACTATGAATATTCCCTGCTACCACGTGTTCAGAACGTATGTCTGGTGACAGTGGCAGTAGGGAAGAGCATCGGCCAGCTGAGAGAGTATACTCTCATGTTATGGATAGATGCCGCGTAGTTCTGTAGCCTCAGCGACGCGCGAGACGGCGAGCAGGTACGCGCCCATGCGGAGGCTAACCTGTTGCTCATAAGCTTTGGCTCGGACAGCATGATAGGCGCGAGTCATAATGGCTTCCAGTTGCTGATTGACCTGCGGCTCCGTCCAGAAGAAGTGCTGCAAGTCCTGAATCCATTCAAAATAGCTGACAGTGACGCCTCCTGCATTCG
>VBJK01000482.1 GCA_005879655.1 Chloroflexota bacterium
GCAATTTGAGCACCTTCTGCTAGCTTGTTAACTTCAGTCAGAGCTGTTTCTAGCTGCTGTTGGTCCTTGCACTCGCGCAAATGGGCGGCGAGCTGGTGATACTGTTCAAATATTGGTTGGGCTTGTACGTTGTCTTCTTGAGAGACAGATACTTGTGTATTTTTTTTCTTTGCCATACCTACGACCTTTCCAGAGTAATGAGAGAACTTTCTCTTTGCAGAGCCATTGTACGATTTTTCTGTGTGTTGAGCAATGGGCGAGTGGAATTGTGCAGTGAGGGATGGTTCAAAAAGTCTTAGAGAGTGGCAAGGTTTTTCATAGCAAATTTGGGATTCGCAATCTGCAAGAAAATGCTAATGATTCAAACACAATGTAAGAAGAAAAAATATGTGTATTTATATGATACCTTTGAATTGAAGTTCATTTAGCTCTTTGCTTAAAAAATCTTCTAGATCTCTTATCCCTTGTATTCAAGCATCTCTGCCCACGAACATCAAAAAGCAATTCTTGTTCGTCCTTCATGAGTAATATTGTTGTCCATCACTCGTTAACCTTTAATCCTGCCCGCCGCAGGGCACAAAGACGCCAGCGTGCACTGCTCGCATAAAGGCTTGCGCGCATGACAGATAGCTCGACCATGAAAGATCAGCAGGTGTGAGAGATCCAGCCAATCATTTTCAGGTATAATGCGCATCAGCTCCTGTTCAACCTTCACGGGATCTTCGTGCTTCGTCCAACCGAAGCGACGTGAGAGACGGCCAACGTGAGTATCGACGACGACGCCCTCCACGATAGCAAAGGCATTGCCTAAGACGACATTCGCAGTCTTGCGCGCAACGCCAGCGAGGCTCAGCATATCGGGCATCGTGCGTGGCACCTCACCGCCATAGTGGGTAATGATACGTTGGCAAGTGGCACGAATATTTTTTGCCTTATTGCGGTAGAAGCCCGTTGAACGAATATCCTGTTCCAGCTCTTCCTGGCTGACGGTGGCAAAGTCTTCCACGCAGCGATACTTTTGGAACAGGTGAGCAGTGACTATATTGACTCGTTCATCGGTACATTGTGCCGAGAGCTGCGTGGCCACAAGTAGTTCAAGTGGATTCGTATAATTCAGCGAGCATGTAGCGTTGGGGTAAAGGCGACGCAACTCGGCGATCAGTGCATGCACCTGTGCAGGTGATGCTGGTTCTGGTCCGGTATAGGTTGCTTCAGAGGTTTTGGATGGCAAATTGTTCACTGTGCTCCTGAGACTGTTTGGTGAGAATTTTGCTGATGAGATCATCTTTTCTTGCTGATGATGGAAAGAGTATATAGAGTTCATTGGCAAGCTTTTTCAACTGTACCACAGTCTTCTTTTTTAACTCTTCTGCCGTATACGCCGCTCCTGTGGTAGGCGCAACGGGTGAAAGTTCTGTCGTTGTCAGCTCTAGCTGTTTCTTCTTGCTCACTTTTTTCGTAGGTGTTGCAACCTCGGCAGGTGTTGCCGGTACATTTTCTTGTAGAGCCATATCACCCGGTACAGGGGCTGCGAGCTGACCGCATTCGACATTGGGCATACGCCGTAGTAACAATACGACATTTGACAGTAGCTCTGCAAGTTCATGGGTTGTCATCTTCTCAAGTTGATCTCTAGTAAGACGTGTACTCATAAGCTAACCTCTCTCGTCTGAACGGCGTTTTTCATAACAGGTGTGCTGAATCCGACTGATAAATTCACCTGCCAGTGCTTTGAATTGTTGTTGTAAATCGACTTCATGCCCCTTGGGCAATGGTATGGCACTGATTGGCACACCATCGTCAGCGGCACGAGCAACTAGAATGCTATCGCTGATGGTATGTTTAAAGACATGACCTGGGTAATCGGTGCGCACCCGTTCGCTATACACAGCATGCAGCTTCACATTGGTGCGGATACGTGTGAGGATGATGCCACCAAGTACAGGAGCTGCAATATGCGGCAATGGGCTGGTAGGAGCAAATAACTTACGAACAGAGCGTTGCAATAAGCCGATACCATATGTCGAAAGAAAATCTGGCACTGTAGGTACAACATAAGCATCGCTGGCCCATAGACTGTTTTTCGTAACTGGATTGAAGTGAGGCGAGCAATCACAGATGATATAGTCGTAGTTGTCACGCAGTTCGTCCAGGTAGTGCTGCAAAATGGTGTGCCCAATAAAATCAGTGAGACGCAGATCAATGTCAACAAGGTCGGGGGCAGATGGTAGAAGGTCGAAACCGAGCACCGGGGCTTTCTCTTGTAGAACATCGGTGACAATGGCATTGCGAATGGAAAAACGCTGACCATTCTCAAACATATTATATGTCGTCCCTCGCATCTCCCGCCAGTGCTTCCACTGCTCTTGCTCCATCACATAAAATGTTGAGCTAGCCTGCGGATCAAGGTCTACTAGGAGAGTTCTACGCCCATAGTGCCTGGCAAGTGCGGCTGAAATTTCGATCGCCGTACTCGTTTTTCCGACACCACCTTTAAAGTTGAGTATTGTAACAATATGTGCCATAGTGCCCGCCTAAAAAGTCAAGATAACAATACCTCTATCGCCATTGACGGTAGCTATTATGACAGAGCGACGAGGAAATGTCAAGCAATATAGTGAGGGGCTAAACTATTTAGCAAAGATTGTCAATGGAACATTGGGAAGAGAGAAGTGTTGCGCGGCAGTGAGAGTATTTCTACCTCGCTGCCGCACAATATATCGAGTAAAATAAGCATAAGCGCAAGCATTGTTGTTCTCAAAGATGAGGACTACAATCCTTTGCCGTATTGCTCTCTTTGTGCATGCAATAGTTCACGTAATGCGTCTGCCTGTCCTCTATTCCACGCTACCGAACGCACTCCTGGGCCAACAATGGGCAGAGAGCTTTGTTCACGAATCTGTGCGGCGCGTTCTCTTTGCATAATTTCATGCACAATTTGCCTATCGCTCAGCCGCAAACCGTGCAGTTTAGCCTGTTGAACGAACCATACGATACGCGAAAAGCCCGCTTGGTAGTCGGGGTCTGCTGTCTCTGAGCACATGGGTGTATCTTGCATAGTAGTGCCTCTTAACATTGGTGGTTAAATGGTGATGTGCCACGCAACTATTATGACAGAAAATCTCGTGTAGCGTCAAGCATAGTTGATGAGTTTGGTGACCAGAGAAGCTAGTAGTGTTGCGGCTTTTCAGTGTAATTAATTTACATCTGATGAGCCGCTCAGTTCGTATAATTGATAGGCCGTTGCCTCATGACAAAGCAGTTGCCCTTATGAGTAAAGCTGGCTATAATCAGAATAGTAATGTGTTATATATTACAGACAAACATTGACCGTATGGCACCAGGGAGGGAATAGAGCGTGGCTGATAAAAAATATTATTCAGAGGAAGAGGATGAGCGCAGGAAAAAGCTCCAGCAGGATGTTGTAGCCAGTGCTTTGCGCCAGAGCGAGAGACCTACGACAATCCGCGAGTTGGGGACGACCGCGCTAAAGAATCTACCTGCGAATATCAGTATGGTGCAGAGCTTGATGAAAGCGGTGAACTGGCGGCAAGCTCAACAAGAAGTGTTAGAGGGACTCAACAATACGGTAGTCATTGTTGGCCAGCCAAATACAGGTAAGAGTACACTCTTCAACAAAATTAAGGGACAAACACTTTCTCCTGTATCATCACAGGCTGGCACAACCCGTACGTTGGTCCGTACCGATTTCGGGCCATTCACCCTTGTGGACACTCCTGGGCATCTGCCCAACGTGATGGAGAGCGGCATGGAGCAGGCTAGCATCATCGTGTTTTTGATCGATGCGTCCAAAGGCTTGCAGGCTGAGGATCGTGAGTTGTATGAGATCATTAAGCATCTCAAGAAGCCGACCATTGTTGCGGTGAACAAGGTAGATGCGTTGAGGGGAGGGGAAAATGGAGATCAATTCGCCACAGAGGTTGCCGTGCAACTCAATGTCCCTGGCGTCATTCCTATCTCCGCAAGAACAGGAGAAAATGTCGCTGAAGAGTTGATACCAGCCATTATTGCAGCCAGTCCCGAAGCTGCTCTTGTGATTGGACGTGAATTACCCGCATACCGCCGAGTAGCAGCACAGCGTATCATTCGCAATGGTACATTGTTGAGTCTGGCAGCTGGCTTAGAACCTATACCGTTGGTTGACATTCCTATCCTGTTAGGTACTCAGGTGCGCCTCGTCCTACGCTTGGCTGTGCTGTATGGAGAGCCACTCGATACTGCTGATGCCATGAGAAATGCGCGTGAGTTGATTACCACGATGATTAGCGGATTGGGACTACGCTATCTCGCACAGCAAGCTGCCAAGGCTGTGCCATTTGGTGGAGATTTCGTAGCAGGTCTGATTGCAGCTGCGGCCACTTGGTCGATTGGGCAGGTAGCTTTGGAGTATTATGAGGGTGGCAAAACGTTCAGTCCTCATCGCCTCCAGCAACATGCACAGGATCTGTATCGAAGTTTCCGGCGCAACACGAAGTCGGGTGAGTTGCGTGGTGGTTCGTTAGAGGAACTAGAAAAAGTCGAGTCCGCAGTTCTAGAATCAAAAGAAAAACCGTCATCGGACAAAGAAGTACCAGAAGAAGGGACGGCTTAGTGCATTTCCACTTGACTCATTATGATTTGGTGTGTATACTTCCCCTGTGGGGGGGCGGTGGGAGCCAATGTCCTTTCCTCGCCCGTTTGAAGGGATTGAAATAATGCTCTTTCCCTATAAGAATTATGAGACACTCGCCGAGCCTTTGACAGTATATTATCCGGCAGGCGAAGTGGAGCTTGCTCGTTGGGTGTTGCAAACGATTGAAAAAGCCAGCGAATTATTGACACAATTACTGGAGCAAGCCAAACCTACCTTTAAAGTGATGGTCGTTGCTCCCAGCGATTGGCATCTTGCTCCTCACGATGAAGAAGAGGAGATCAGCACTTTTCACCCTTATTGGACCGATAGCACTGCTCCCCCCTCATTGGTCGTACCAGCTGAGGTTGATCCCATCTTTGGCGAAGTAACGCAGGAGAAGCTAGCTTTTATGCTCTATCACGAGTTAGCACTGGCTTATCTGGAAGCAGATCCGCGTCCCTGGCCGGATGATGCTCCTTTGTGGTCGGATGAATGGCAGCTGAAGTTCGCTGCGCTCTGGCTCTCGCACCGTCTGGATGGGCAGCAAGGGATGCTGAATAAAGACCTACGCGAAGAGTACGCTGAGATTTTCGAGCCTGAGGCAGATGGGAAGACGCCTGATACGATACGTAGCTTTGAGTGGTATGAGGATACTGCTTCAGAAGATTATTTAGGGTATCAGTTGTTGCTAGAGCAATTTGCGAGTGACCTGCTAGAGCGCTATCCGCCGGAGATCTTGCCTCGTTTCCTGCACGCCTATCGGACGGAGCGCAAAGAGTTGCTCAGCGATGACGTGACTGCTATGCTTGCCTCCGTGCTTGGTCCTGCTGGTGCTGAGTGGTTAGAGGACCTCATCTACTTTTAGTTTTTCGCTTGTGGTGGGATATTATGTTCAATCGTGTAGCCATTATTGGCCTGGGACTTATTGGCGGATCAATGGGATTAGCCTTACGCAAGGCAAAGGCCGCGCAAGAGGTCACTGGTTTTGATCTGGGCCAGGGAGTCTCTCATAGCGCGTATAAAATGGGGGCTATTGATCAGCCATATCAAGCGTTAGCGGATGCCGTTCGTGGTGCTGAGTTAGTTATGCTGGCTACTCCTGTCGGAGCCATGCGCTCACTCTTGCAGGAGATAGCTCCTCATGTGATGCCTGGCACTATCGTGACAGATGTGGCAAGTACGAAAGTGCAAGTGATCAAGTGGGCGGCAGAAATTTTGCCTACAACCGTCTCTTTTGTCGGTGGCCATCCGATGGCTGGAAAAGAGCTGAGTGGCGTTGAGGCAGCTGACGCAGCGCTTTTTCACAATTGCGTCTATTGCTTGACACCAACGGCGCAGACCAGGCCGGAGGCAGTGAGTAAGGTCTGCTCTCTTATAGAGACCTTGGGTGCTCGTGTGCGCTTTTTAGAAGCTACTGAGCACGATCAAGAGGTTGCAAGTGTAAGTCATTTGCCGTTTCTCGCGTCAGTCGCTCTGGTCGAGACCGTCTCTGGCAGTGCTTCATGGCATGATGCGTCTCTGCTTGCGGCGAACGGCTTTCGGGATGTATCGCGCTTGGCTGCGGGTAGTCCTGAAATGTATCGGGATATTTGTCTGACGAATAGCGAGGTGATCACGCGTTGGCTTGGCGAGTATATTACCGTGCTACAAGATATGCAAGAGCGTATAGCTGCCTGCGATAGAGACATCACGGAAAATTTTGCTCATGCACGAGATGTACGTTTGCAATGGCAGATGTTGCAGCGAGCAACTGATGTAAAAGAGTGAGGTAATGGCTTCATACTGTTTAGTCAGTAGACAATATCGATCCTAACGGTGGAACATCGGTTTGCGCGTAGATATCTGCAACTGGTAGCATAAGGTCCACACTTGCGAGTGTGACTACCTGTTCATGTCTGTACCGCGTAAGCGTCCACTTATCAGCTCCCTCACGGTGATAGACTTCAACCTCTTGATGATGTGAACTCACCATCACATATTCATCCAGGCTCGCACATGCTTGATACGCTCGCAATTTCTCCCCCCGGTCTTTAGATGCAGTCGAGGGCGAGAGCACTTCGATAATGAGACGCGGTGAGCGAATAGCAGTTGAGCCGCGTTGGTAGTCATCGGGATTGCAAGTAACGGTAACGTCTGGGAAGTATGAGGGATTTTCACCACCAAGGGGTAATACCTTCATAGCAGAGTTCGCTACTCTGCACATTTTCCCGTATAGGTGGGCATTGAGGATAGTGCTCAAATTGATCGCTATTTGACTATGCTCAAATGTACCACCTGACATAGCGTAGATACGCCCATCCGAGTATTCATATTTAATCTCGCTGGTACGCTCTATCTCATGGTATTTCTCAAGGCTAATCCAGTGTTCGCGTTGGAGGGCCATAGGGGTTGTCCTTCCTGGTGTTAAGTTACTATCAACTATCTCTACGGCACAACGTTCACAAAATTTTACCGCTCACTAGTTGAGATCTTGCGTGTCCCGATAGAAA
>VBJK01000483.1 GCA_005879655.1 Chloroflexota bacterium
CATGAAAGATCGGTTGATCCATGCACGCTAGAATACACAAATCCTTCTGACATTTTCGGATAGACACATACCTTTTTACATTGTAAAATAAGGGTGAAACATGCTCTAAGTGATATAAATGAGAATATGATGCTTAGAAGTGATAAAAATTGAAAGCTAAAAAAAGTTCATTATTCTTATATGGTTTGGGAGGAAGTAGTGACATAACGCTAACGAACAATATGACGAAGTAATAGAGTATAGACTGATTGGCAGCACTGATCAGTCTATACTAGCACTAAACCAATGTCCCAAACGCCCTGGAGTAACTTGGGGTAGACAACACATTGCTTCTATGCTAGAATAAGGGTGAGAGATGCTTAAGAGGTATGAAAGACATTTTTTATTGTTTGATGGCGATAAAACTCTAAAAGTTCAAGCATACTTCTTATAGATAGTATATATGCTATGTACACAATCATCTGTAGTTATGTGGAGAATATGATGAGCGTTTTCGTTGATCGTGATCGTGAAATGCGATTAATTGAGGATTCATTTCAAATACTGTTAGATAAGAATAGGTTACTGCGCAACCCTATTCTTGAGTTTTATGGTGTGAGTGGGATTGGTAAAACATTATTGCTTGAACAGATAAAAGAGCGATGTCGTGTTACTCATCTACCATGCATATGGATCGATCTTACAGAAAAGAAAGAGGTATTTCAGTTAGAAGTCGTTACTCAAGTAAAAAAATATTTACAGCAAGAAAACCTTCAACTTGAGCAGTCGGCGGTAAGTGCAACCAAAGTTTTGCTGCAACAGGGACCTGTTGTCATGTTATTTGATGCCATAGATGAGGCCAGTAGTGAACAAGTGCTAGAAATAGAAGAATTACTGGGCAATCTCATCAATGATGAGCAGTTGTTTGTCGTATTGGCTAGTAAAACGATGGTAGAGCTGAAGAGAGAACGTTCTGTAGCACGTAAACTGAAATGGCATCTCTTAGAAGCGTTAGACCGCAATAGTTGCGAAGAATATTTAGACAAACTGGGACAGAGCCAGGATACACCAGCGAAACAGATAGAACCAGACGTTCGAGCACTTATTTTTACCTGGACGCGAGGATACCCTCTGGCCATGAATATCATGATCGAAGCCATTAATGCCGGACATGATCCTCGTACAGAGACCGGAAAAGATCAAATACTCAACATATTGAAAGAGCGCGTCATAGATCAGGAAATATTGAAAGACGCAGTGGGAGCGTTAAAGGATATATGTTATACTGCGCTACGCCTTTTCTCAGTCCCTCGTTGCTCTAATTTGATTATCATGGAAGAGCTTATCAAAAAGTTTGCACCAAAGCTGCAACGTGAAAGTAGCCTCGCATATTTCAGCTTACCCAAAGAACTTCATGAAACCACCCATATTTTCTCCTGGAACCGTGAACGATTTGGCTTTGCCGTAGAGACACCAGTGCGTCATCTCTTTTTATTACTGTATAGTCTGGGACAACCGCAAGAGTATAATGAAGTTCATAATTTTCTTGCGCAGCTGAATCAACAACTGGCAAATGAGGCCGCAGGCCAAGACCGTGTGCGTTACACACGTGAGTATTTGTACCATCTCGCCAGTAATCCAGATTTAGTGAATCAGAGTCAACAAATTATGGAAGTAATAGCAGCCATGCTGAAAGAGCAGCCTGTACTCTTGCAGTCCTTCTTTGAAGATTTTGCGCAAGATCAGGAGTTGAAGGAGGCATTGGGGCCATACTTAGCCATGGTTGAACAGGCGATTGAACAACGTGCAGCTCAGATCAAAAAAGACATGCTAGAGGGGTAATTCTGTATGGCATCACAAAAGGAAAGCACTCGCTTTATCGGTCGCAGGAAAGAGATACAACAGTTTAAAGAATGGCTACAAGATGCCAATGCTCCTTGGATTCTCTATTTACATGATGCAGCTGAAGAAAAGGAGAAAAAGGGAGGTATCGGTAAAACTTGGTTATTGAGACACTGTGCCGAAATTGTTGCTCAGGAGTATCCTGATACAGCCGTCTTAATGGTCGATTTCTTTAATGTAGAAGACAGAGATAGACTTTTCCTGGCAGAAAAAGTGGTAAAAGAGCTACATCGTTTCTGTCCTGAGTGGAATGCTTCTGCATTTGTTAATGTTATTGATCAGTATTACTCAAAGAAAACAGAAACAACACTCTCTAAACGAGTCACTGACATAGCTGAAGATGAAACGACCTTTACCGACATAGCAGCTGCGCTGGTTGAAGACATTCAGCACTTGGAACCAATTCTGGTAGAGCAACATAAGCACCTATTACTGGCTTTTGATACTTTTGAGATTATTGAGGACAATCCCGTTATAGCAGTTTTGCGTAGCTCACAAACGTTTCCAGATAACTATAGTTCCTCGCATATAAAAGTCGTTATGGCCGGACGCAATCGGTTGAGCTGGGATCATGCTAACTGGCGTGGACGCCAGCATGAGATACAGAGCTTATCATTACTGCCATTTAGTAAGCAAGAAATGTTGGCCTATATTGACGCAGAAGCGATGTATAATGAGCCACCACGAGAGGAACAACAAATAGCTGCTTTATACAAGCGCACTGAAGGTCGTCCCATTATGATTGGTCTAGTGGTAGATGTGTTGAATAATCACATTCAAGGTTTTGATGAACTCATTGCTATAGGAGAGAAGGACTTTGAAGAGAACCTCATTCCGCAAATTTATAAGTTAGAGAATCCAATGAACTGGGTCATTCTCTTCATGGCTCATGCCTATCATCATTTTAATCTTGCATTGTTAGAACACATTCTGGATCAGGTTCCGCAGCCGGAGCCAATACGTCCAGTCAATCGAGAAGAGATGGCGGAGGCGTTACCACAACTTTCCTTTGTGAGAAGGTCAAGTACGGGTGATAGTTTTGTGTTGCATGATGAGATGCGTCGTTTGGTGGTGAAGTATTGTTGGGAAGAGTTAGATCCAGATAGGCGCTATCGCAAAGCTGTGAGCCAACGCGTCATGGAATACTATATGGAGGAACTCACGCGGGCACAGAATGAATCATGGCAACAACTCTGTGATCTGGTGATACTGCACCACCGTCTTTTTATCGATCTGAGTGATGGACTGCAATACTTCAAGAGCCGCTTCCTAGCAGCCAGAATCTTAAGAAGAAGAGGTTTTGCTCGTTTGTTGTTCCAGGAAGCGCAGAATGTTGGGTCTTCGATGTCTTTGGTCCAACGAAATGATCTCCAATTGGCTGGAGCACAACTCTTACGCTTGGAAGATGCGCTTGATGACGCACTGAATGCTTTAGATCAGATCAAAAAAGAGAGCGATCCACAATGGTATGAGACAAATTACTACGAGGTATTAAACGAAGAGGGGCTATGCTATCAGAAGAAAAACCTCTGGGATGATGCAGAGCGTTGCTTTAACGAATGCCTCGCAGTGGAGACTGAGCGCAATAATCAAGCACGCTGTGCTCCATTATTAAATCGACTCGGATACATTGCACGTCGTCGCGGCCAGTTTGCAACTGCAATAACTTACTATCAGCAAAGCGCAGATCTGTTTAAACACCTGGGGAAGATGCTGAATTACGCAGATGTGCTCAATAATATGGGTTATGCCTACCGTTATCAGGGAAAGATAGAAGAGGCATTGCTACGCTGCAAGATTAGCTGGCGTCTTCGCTGGAACTTGTTCCAGAAGGGTGAGGTGGATGAAGTAATTGTGGGATGGAGTCTCAGTACTCTTGGTATTATCTATCTCTCAGCAGGGAATATTTCTGAAGCAGAATCGCGCTTTAACGCAGCATATGATATATACTCTCGTAATAATGCGAAGGCAGACATAGCAGCTACCTATCATCGTTTTGGACAGATACAGTTTGAGAGAAAAAATTGGGATGACGCCCTTACATGGTTTATAAAGGCAGAGCAAGCTGCTGTTGAGGCAAATATTGAGTCTTACATCATGAGTCTAAGTTGGCAGGGACGCGTTTATATGCAGCAGCAACGATGGACTGAGGCACAAGTTTTGTTTGAGCAAGCTATGCAGCGAGCACAACAAGTCACCGATAATTATCAAGCGGTTGAAAGCTTGATTTATCTAGCTGAATGTCTGGCAGTTCAGAGCCAGGAAATACGCTCACAACAGTTCTTGTTAGAGGCAGAGCAAAATGCTCGTGAGCGCAGTTACTATGACTTGTTAGGGCGCATTGAGCATAGACGTGGTGAGACGCAATATCATCTAGATAACTTCCAGCAAGCATTTCAACACTTTGTAGCTTATTGCCACTATATGACCCTTTATAATTATGGAGAATATACAAGTGCTGTACAAAGAGTAATAGACGCACTGATCGGTGTCACTAGTATTATAGGGCAAAATGCTGAGCTGATTGTGAATGACATGGCACGCTATTGGGAACACCATCAACTCAACAAAGAGTATCCTGAGTTGATAGCAGCATGTGAAGAAGTGAAGGAGCTTTTGTAATCAGATCTTTTTGTGTCATACCGTCCATTGAATAGCGCTCAATGTCCACCTAGTTGCAAATATGTACATTTTTTTGTAGAAGAGAGAACGGTATACATCTTTGAGATTTTGTCTAAGGTTTGTACATTTTCTCACTCCTTTGTATAAATAGCCTCGTAATGCCTTTGTGTAAAGTCACCAGTAGCGCAAATTTAATGGAGATTATACAATGCGTATTTGGCTCGACCCTGCTCTCTATTGGCAATTGGGTATCTCTGACTTTATTGGTTCAATAACAAGCTATTTTGCTTACGAAGATGAAGGAGCCGTTGGAGTGCATAGCAATCGTTTGTACAAGCGGCATATATGTTATGCAGAGGGGTATGGCCCTAATCCTTCCCCTGACGAACCTGACTGTGATTGCCGTTATACTGATTGCTCTCGGAGTAAGTATATTGTCTCTCCCTTCTCCCTACAGGAGCGTGTTCTCTCCATATGGGATCATGAACTTCGTTGTGCCCCGGATTTATACCTTGCAAGATGCGACGATACACATTGGCTGGCGTGTAATCCCATTGATCAAGGGATGGTCGTTGTACTGGATGAAGAGGCACATGCTCTACTGGAACTCTTTCGTTCCGGGCATATTTTAAAGGAACTAGCAAAGCAGTGGGCCAATGATACCGCAACCGACTTTGATCAGCCATTTGTGATGCACAAAGTTCATTTGGTGGCACTCTTTGTGGCACTTGGCTTAATCATTGATATTTATCAGTATGAAAACTCTTTGCCTGTGGCGTCCTCATATGAATCCAGGACTCTGTCAGCCTGGTTACATGTGACTAATGCTTGCAATATGCGCTGTTCCTATTGCTACATATCCAAAAATACAGAGCATATGGCGGATGATGTAGGGAAGCGCGCTATAGATGCTGTATTTCGTTCGGCCATACGTGCTGGTTATCAACAGGTGCGTTTGAAGTATGCGGGTGGCGAACCGTTGCTGCACTTTTCTGAAGTGCTAGCTCTTCACGATTATGCCCTGCAACAGGCGGAGCGGTACGGTTTGCAGCTCTCTGCTACTTTGCTGAGCAATGGTGCTGCTCTGATACCTCGTGTTATTGAGCAGTTAAAGCAGCGGGCGATCAGTGTGGCCATCTCTCTGGATGGTGTTGGTGAGGATCATGATAAACAACGGCCCTTATTGCATGGCATGGGTTCGTTTCGCTTGGTGGATCGAGCAATTATGCGCTTGTTAGAACATGATCTCATACCACATGTTAACGTGACGGTCTCTCAACGCAATCTTTCCGGTTTGCCCAAGCTTGTTGCCTATCTGCTTGAGCATGACCTCCCTTTTTCGTTTAGTTATTATAGAGAGAATGATTGTTCGGCAACTCTGGCTGATCTACAATTCTCTGAAGGGCAGATGATTGCTGGGATGAAGGCAGCATTTACTTGTATCGAGCAGCATATGACGCCAAGACGTGTCTACAGCTCCTTAATTGACAAGGCCAGCCTCGCTGCTCCCCATCATCAGACGTGTGGCGTTGGACGAAACTATCTAGTGATTGACCAGCATGGCGGAGTTGCTAAGTGCCAGATGGAGATCACGCAAACGATCACGACTATCGATGCAGAGGACCCATTGCAGGATATACGTATGCAGCAAGCGGGCGCGCAGGTGCTGGATGTCGATGCAAAAGAGGGATGCCGGACCTGCAACTGGCGCTATTGGTGCACTGGCGGTTGCGCCGTTCTGACGTATCGATTAACGGGGCGCAATGATATTCGTTCTCCCAATTGTGGTATCTATAAGGCGTTATTTCCAGAAGCCTTGCGTCTGGAGGCCCTGAGGCTATTGAAGTATACTTATGGATTGTAATTGCACTTATAGTATCTTGTATAAAAGTTGTGTATCTTATGATCACCAAAATATATTCTTTTGTTAGTTGACATAATCACGAAAGTATGACTCTTGGTATGGAAGGCCGCAATAGCTTTGCTATTCGTCATATCTGTGAATGGTTAGATTGGCGCAGGCGTAATAACCAGCAGACTATTCTGTTATTAGGATCGCGTGCAGGTGCTCTCTACCGTAGCCTACCTTTTTATGAGTACTGCCAACAGTATACCACTCATCATTTACAGACCCGTGCGCGTATCTGGAGCTTCCGTGAATGCTATAGTGTACTCCTACAACAGCAGTTGGGCGAAAGAGAACTCCATGCGCTTTTGCAAGAGGCATTTAGACATGTTGTAGGCCTGTTAGGCATGTATGAGGAAGACGAGTGCTTTGCTGAAATTGTCAAAAGAGGCTATTTTAGAGAGATCATTACCACCAATATAGATGACTTGGTTGAACGAGCACTCATCCGTGTTGGTTTGGTCGAGGGGGAAGATTTTGCAGTATTGATACCAGGTGAGCTGCCTTTATCGCGCAAGAGAGCATTGCCTTATCGGCTCACAAAGGTGTTTGGAGATTTCTTATCGCGCAAATATATCATTGCTAACCGTCACGCGTCGATCACGGAGCATGACGAGTTCCAGCAGTATCTGCGCGGTATACTGCATGGCGGTGTGTTAGCCATAGGCATTGATCCTCTTTGGGACAGTGGCATTCTCCCTCTTCTGCGTGACGCTCCAACGACGCTTTGGTTTGTGAATGAGCAGGAGGACATTC
Source organism: Chloroflexota bacterium (assembly GCA_005879655.1). The sequence goes on from VBJK01000483.1 coordinate 7,166, forward strand.
TGCATGATCAGCAGATAGCCCCTCTTTTTGATCAAGTACAAGCGGTTGCTGCACTGGGCCAAAAGTACAGATATGAAGATTTCTGGCGCTCTTTATATCAACAACTGTGTATAGAGCCTGCAATAAAGTATAAAGACATGTATAGCAGGCATATACCTCTTACTAGAGATGAGGATCAGAGTCAACCAGATAAAAAGGTGACTCATGTATTTTATATTTATGATGATCATGATCGTGCTATCATGGAAAAGTTTTGGCGACATTTACAAAATTTAAGAAATGAGCATTTAATTACGGAGTGGCATCGGGGGTTACTTGAGCCAGGAGATCATTTACAGGTGAAGCAAGAACAGGAATTAAGGAAAGCACAATTGATCTTTATAGGATTTAGCCCTGGTTTTATAGGTTCAGAATATTATGAACAAGCTGTGCAAGCGCTCGAACTTAGCCATGGCGAAACGGTGACACTGGTCCCGCTTCTACTACGTCCGGTCAGTAACTGGAAACAGACTCCATTTGGCGGGATTGCGCCGCTACCGCGCGAAGGTAAGAAGACGTTGAGCGAGTTAACCTCGAAGGATGTGGATAAAGAGCTAACTAAGATTGCCGATGATATTCATAAATTGGTGAAACGCTTACAAAAAGGCAAAGATTAGCTCTCGTATGACCTCGGAGAGATCATTGTTGGTTGTATCCGACAATGGTCTTTTTTTCGTGTTCCAAACTATATCATGCCAGAAATGTGGAACTCATAAAGACTGGTCGTCGCAATGCCCACTTACATCTATCGAGGGGAGAGACAAAGAAACGACCCGATATTTGATGGTAGGTACACAGAAGCGTATACTTTGATTAAGGGCCTGTCTTGAAACTGGCAGCAGAGAATAAGTGATGGCATACTTCCATTCAATCCCAGTTCATCGGCTACCGATAAGACATGCAAAGAAGGATGATTATGAACAACAGACATTCACACTCATTTAGCAGAGTGGCGGCAAGGAGCCTGTTTGCTGCACTGCTAGCGCTGTGCCTTTTGCTCGTTACGACAATTGGTGCCATAGCAAACACTGTTAACGTATCTGACCAAGCAGGCGTACTTAATGTCTCACAGGTGCGTAATGCCGCTTCGTCACTAGCGTATCCAATCGACATCTATACAGCCAATAACTTTAATGGATCAACCTCGGCCTTCGATCAAAAAGCCAGGGACAAGCTAAGCAGTCCAAACCTCATTGTTATTGCCATCGATACGCTGCATAAGCATCTTACCGTTGTCTCCGGCAAAAGTGTCCCTTTATCTAGCAGTCAGACCAATGATGCGGTACGGGCATTTACAGGCAGCTTCAAAGGGGGAGACTACACTGGTGCCACTATTGCAGCTGTGCAATCCTTGAACAACGCCCTGGCTTCTAGCAACAATGGGAATAGACCCGCTCCAACTGTTCCAAGTAAAGGTGGTGGCTTTTTTAATAACTTTGCACTGTGTTGTATTGGTCTGCTCGTGCTGGCTGGCCTTGGCTTCTTTGTCTTCTTACGCCGCCGCCGTGGATCACGCAATGCACCACCGCCCGCCCCTGGCAATTACAATAATCAGCCGTACAATACCTATAATCAGTATCCACCCAACCAGTATCCACCCAATCAATATCCACCCAACTACAATCAGGGTGGTGGTGGCGTAAATCCCTGGGCTGCTGGCGGTCTGGGTGCCGCTGCTGGTGGCCTGCTGGGTTACGAATTCGGTAAACGCCAGGGTGAAGAAGAGGGGCGAGGCCGCGACGTTGGCGGTGGGGGTGGCAATTTCGGCGGTGATAACTTTGGTGCTGGTAGCGGTGGTGACTTCGGTGGAGGTGGCGGCGGCGATTTCGGTGGAGGTGGTGGTGGAGATTTTGGTGGAGGTGGAGGCGGAGGTGGAGATTTTGGTGGCGGTAGCGGCGGCGATTTCTAATAGCGCCGTCAGTGAACGAAAGAGGGGAGATACTCATCAAACATCGTAGCTCATCAGCCGCCAGGGCATCCTTTATGGGTGCCCGGCGGCTGATGAGCTACCTATTTGCTCATATTTCGAGCCTGCTTACAAAATCGGTGATGATAGCCTGTACTTCATGCAAGTGATCGTGAAAAAAGTGGTCTGCATCCTGCACTACAACCATGCTTTTGGGGGCAGGCACCTGCTCAAACCATGCAATGGCAGGTTCATAAGGGGCAGTTTCAAAGGGTATCCCTGTCGAATAAGCGTGCTGGAATGCCAAGACCAATCATTGCTTGCACGCGATCGTCCGTGGCCCCCACACGCAGACCGACATACGAGCCAAATGAGAAACCGCCGATAATGACAGGCACCCCTGGATAGCGTCGGCTAAGAAACTCTAGCGCGTAACGAACGTCGTCTATCTCGCCACGACCTTCGTCGTACGTACCAGTGCTGTGTCCTACACCGCGAAAATTAAAGCGCAATGCTGGAATATTGAGTGATTGCAAGGTTTGAGCCACCTTAAAAACAACTTTATTGTGCATAGTGCCGCCATAGAGTGGGTGCGGATGGCAAACTATTCCTGCATACAACGGCTGCACATCTGCATCCTCCGGTTTGAGAATCCCTTCCAGGTGTCCCTTTGGTGTAGGTATATTAACATGCAATACCTGGTTATTCACCATATGCTTTATCCTATTCTCCTGCTGTTGCTTCCAAATCATTCACTCATTCCGTTATGTTTATTGTAACTGGCGTAACTGATACTCTTGTGAGCTATAGGTGAATAATAACATATATTAGCCTTTCTATGGAAAATGGGTCATATATAATTGCTATTATTTTACACTGTTCTTGCGCTTAAAAACAAGTAGGGCAGGTAAAACCGGTACCAGAGAGTAGTTTCCGATCGTGCTCTGTGCATTGCTCCCCATAAGATATTTAGAGAAATCTTCTCTCTTTTTTGTCGAGATTGATCTTCGGTTCATGCTTCATAAAGCATCAGTATTCTTACTCTTACATTTGCACCTGAGTTCTCAGTTCGTTTCCCTAGTTTAACTTACTTTCTATGTTATAGCAATAGATCAGCAGGTAAGCTCCCCGTACCCCCAGGGCACCCACAAGGGATGCCCATAGGCATGCGCGTTAGGCAGAGAGAAGCCCTCTGCACTCCCTTTCTCCTGCCGCCTCCGGCGGCAAAAGAGAAGAAAGGAAGTATTTGGGGACACCCCACACCCCGCCAAGGGGCGAAGCCCCCTGGACCCCCGCTTAGCGCGCCTGCCTATGGGCACCCACAAGGGATGCCTATAGGCAGGCGCGTTAAGCAGAGGGAAACCTCTGCACTCCCTTTCTCCTGCCGCCTCCGGCGGCAAAAGAGAAGAAAGGAAGTATTTGGGGACACCCCACACCCCGCCAAGGGGCGAAGCCCCCTGGACCCCCGCTTAGCGCGCCCCCCCCCAGGGCAACCACAAGCGATGCCCCTACAATGGTACGAACGCGCATCACAAGCCGCGCGCGTACCATTGTAGGGGCATCGCTGGGGAGTGCGAGGAGCTTATTTCACTGGTGTTGTCCCTTGTGGTTGCCCTGGGCGCGGAGGCCATGCCTTATTTCACCAGCATTGATCCTTTGCCAGCTGTGTTACTCACCCATGTACACTATGTCTCTTGCCGAGAAGTCACTTTGCGTGCTATACTTTCAACGAAGATACAAAAAATTTTTCGGCCAACCCTCGATTATGTTAGCACTCCAGTCGCGGTTTTGCAGGCTATTTATGGTCTCGCCATGGAGTCAGTAGTAATCGTTTGGGATAATCTAAGGAGGTGAGGGACATGGACGCTGGCCCTAGTCATAGTAGGTGCCTGCTTTGTTCGTGCCTGCTTTCGGGACTGTTCTTCTCCTCATCGAGTATCTTTGCTGGCTACATTGATCATTGATCCTCACAATGTATGTCGCTACCTTACTCGATGAGTACTCATCTAAATGATGTCGAGTAAGGCCTCTCCCACCTGCCAGTAAGTCCTTTCTGCTGCTTTGCAGCGTCCCCTGCGTTTTTATTACGCGTCTGCTGTAACAAGTGTTTCTCATTTTTTGAGAGACAACACCTCGTTGTGTCTGTCTCTTATGTAACATTGGTTACGCGGTTGGACGAGTTTTCCACTTATACACATTCTTGTGGATAAGTGTATTGCTTTATTACTTTTGAAAGGCGGTGATACCCATGATTTTTTTGAGTACTCTGCTCCGTCAGGGCATCTATGATAACGAAGATCGACGTGTGGGGACTGTGCGGGATGTGTGTGTGGCACTCAATGAAACATTTCCTGTTGTCACTGCGCTTGTTGCGCATACTACTGCAAATAATGGCGATACATTCATACCCTGGTCTCAAGTTCATAATCTAGAGGAGCCTCATATACAGCTTACTGTAAATCGGCAAGAAATGGTACCTTATGTTCCTGAATGTAATGAACTATTATTAAAACGTGATATTCTGGACAAACAGATCGTTGATACACAGGGCTTCCGTGTCGTCAAAGTGAATGATCTCAAGCTAGCACAGATCAAGAAAACTGCACGCTTGGTCGGAGTCGATATCAGTCTGAGCGGACTCCTGCGGCGCTTGGGTGCACAACCCATTGTTGACATCCTGTCTCGTGTGACGCCGCTGCAATTGGATGAGCGCACTATCACCTGGAATTACGTTGAGCCAATTCAAATGGTCAAAGCTGGTAGTACAGGCCAGCTCGCACCAGCACTCGCGGGAGCCATGATTGGCGCAACGGCAGTTGTTCCTCAGGTGCAGCTCAATGTCAGTCACAATAAGCTAGCAGAGCTGCATCCAGCGGATATCGCGGATATCCTAGAGCAACTGGATGTTGAAAAAGCTGGAGCAGTACTGGAGGGTCTGGATACCGAAACGGCGGCGGATATCCTGAACGAGGTCGAGTATCCTTTACAGTCCGAACTGCTGAGCGAGCTGGACCCCGAACGCGCCTCTGATCTGCTGGAATGGCTAGCCCCAGATGACGCGGCTGACATTCTGGCTGATATTCCACGCGCAGAGGCCGAGCATCTCTTGAACTTGATGCCGACCACCGAGTCTCAACCCATTCGTGATCTGCTGCGCTACGAAGCCGAAACCGCTGGCGGTATCATGACCAATGAGGTGCTAGCGCTATTGCAAGATGCAACCATCGAAGAAGCGCTAGTCCACTTGCGTAAGCACTCGTTACACTTGGAGATGATCTATTACCTCTATATCATTGACGAAGAGCGCCATCTCAAAGGTGTCGTTTCGCTACGCCAACTTGTCACCGCCGAGCCAACGGCGCGTATGCAGGACCTGATGGACCCCGACGTGATCAAAGTACAGCTCGCTACAGACCAGGAAGAGGTTGCACGTGTCATTGCCAAGTATGACCTGCTCGGTGTGCCAGTGGTGGATGCCGAAAATCACCTTGTGGGGCTAGTGACAGTTGATGACGTAATCGACGTTATTCACGAAGAGCAGGCCGAAGACTTCTCCGAAATTGCTGGTGCCGATGTGCAAGAAGTGGCCGAAGAGGAAGCATTCTCCTGGCAATCAGCTTTTAGCCGCTTCACCTGGTTAGCGGTGAACGTGGTGGCGGGCTTTATCCTGGCGCTAGTGCTCACGCGTGTCTTTAGTCCAATCTTAGCGAGCAATACCGTGTTAGTGTCGCTTTTCGGGGCGGTTGCCAATAACACATCGCACCTCGCGCTCAGTGGCCTGATCTGTCTGGTGCCCATGCTCTTACTGACCAGTGGTAGCGCTGGTGCGCAAACCTTGGGTGTTGTGGGCTGGAATTTGCGTATGAAACGGGGATTAGATCTCTGGCAGGGCTTTTTCCGCGAGTTGCGCCTGGGCACATGCGGGGGTATCCTGACCAGCGCTATCGTCGTGGTGCTGAC
>VBJK01000018.1:0-3177 GCA_005879655.1 Chloroflexota bacterium
TTTTGCAAAAGACCAGATCGCTCTGGTGTACGCAGTGCTCACAGAGCAGCGTAAGCAGTGGCGACGGCAACACGAGAGTACGCTCACACTTTGATAGAGCGAACGCTCCTTGTACATAAGAGAGTGTTCGTTGAATATGTACGCTTCTCGTGATCTCATCGATATCACACCAACGCAGTGCAAGCAGTTCCCCTCGACGCATACCAGTGGCCAGAGCAATGGTAAACAGTGCCTCTAGCTCGTGGACTGCTGTGGCCTTTACGAAGGTTCGTGCCTGTTCGCTTGTGAAGCATTGGGGTCTCTTATTATTTACCATGATTGGCTCTTACTCTTTCTGAAAATTTGCCCCACGTCATATTCATGGGCCAAGGTACAAGTTGCACCATCATCTCTCTTCGATCTGCCACAGGACCTGTCCAGTAGTGCGCAATCCGCCGTCGTGTTTCAGCGTCGCATCGCTGGCAGGTGCATATGGCCTTATAGCGGTGCGGTCTACCATCAACGTGATTGCGTGTTCGTAGCTCCACAAGACACCTCCTACTAAAAAGCCCTTCTCGTTGGAATGCATCGAGAAGGGCCAAATGAATAAGACCAGCGGCTCCCTAGAAGGGGTGAGCATCATCTAAATCATCATTTTCTACAGTTTTAGGCTGAACGGAAACATTTAGTATCCCCTTTGCCATGGCGTGCAGGAACGCCAATTGTGCAATGGCACGCTCTAGTGCCAGCGCTGGTTGCGGCAGGACGTGACCAATACGACCACAGATGTCGGTGAGCTTGAGTGAAACCGTGACACCGTAGTAACGGGAAGCGTGCTCCATCAAACACTCACCAGAGAGACGCAATGGGGCTAACCCATAGGCTTGTGCATTCTCATGCAGACGTTCTACAAGGAATTTCCCGTTATAGGCCAACACATGCCGCTGCTCTACGACCGCTTGCAACTCTGTCCAGATAGATGCCAGAGGTGGTGCCTGACTGATCTGAGCAGAGGTGATTCCTGTGTAAGCAGTGTTGGCTTCCCCACGTTGGCGCTGTGGACTCACAATACGATCAAACAAGACGTTGCCTTGCCCATCCACGAGCGTTATACGAACAATATCGCTATCCTGGCGGATGCCTGTCGTGTCAATAACACATAGAGCAAGACCCGGTAGGCCCTGCGTGGCTCTCGCCCAATCGACTTGGGAGAGTACGGCTAATTGAGGCAGATGGAACAGGCGCGTCTTATACCCATTCAACTGACGTTGCAGCTCGCTCAGGGCTTTTGCCAGATGAGCACGCGTTTCGTGATGAACGGCCAGCTCATCACGATTGGTCGGCAATCCTGCTTGTTCTTCTTGTTGAAGTTGGCGTTCAATTTCGTCAAAGGTCATGATGATACTCCTCTCGTAGTTCGGGATCACACCCGTCTTGTACGTTCCCACGAAACGATCTCTTTAAAACGGGCACCCTTATTGCTTCCTCCGACCCCTGGCGAATCCTTCACCAGGGACTTGTTGTATGTTCAGGAAAGACAAGAGAGGACACACGACAAGGAGGCACTACAGGTCATATAGAAAGGGACATCAAAAAAGGAGTAGATGGAATGAATGCGAGTGAATAACAAGGGGGTTCTCTTCAGTCCTCACACCCTCGCAATACACGGTCAACGCGCCATTGCAGTCCACGCAGGGCTAGTTCGCGCTGAAGGAGTTTTCGATCACAAACATCGTAGCCTGTGATATTGAGTACGAGCTGACCTTGGTTCTTTTGAAAGCACGCTAGTTGCAGCAGTTCATACGTATGGTCAACAGCCTTGCCCGACTGCCAGACACGAGGACACACTGACAGAATATAGTCGTAGGTATTGGTATCGATGACATCACGAATGAGATCAAGCAAGGTTCACCTTAGTCTTTCTTCCAGAAGGGACTGATGAGCACTTTCTCTTCTGGAATATGCACACGCTTTAAGAACATCGTACAGGCTTCATACAGACAAGACTGCAAGAGCTTTGCTACCTCATCTTGTAACTCTACAGGACACTCAAGAACCAATTCATCATGGATCGTCATCACAATATGGGCGTCATCTGGCAACTTGCTAGAGAGCAATGCTAGAGCGCTCTTCAAAATGTCAGCGTTTGTTGCTTGGATTGGGTGATTTTTCGCACTCCTCTCAGCAGCTCCTCGCAGAGCCGGATTTGATAATTCTTCCTGGCTAAAGTTGCGCCGTCGTCCGGCTAGGGATAGCGCGTAGCCTCTGGATACCCCCGTATGGCCTGATACTTTGAGGTACTTCTCAACATCCTTGTACGTGTTGAAGTATGTTCTCATCAGCGTGCGAGCTTGTTCAAGTGAACAACCCTTCACACGATTAGCCAAGCCCTGCGCACCCATACCATAGGCCAAACCAAAATTTATGGTTTTGGCTACGTCGCGCACCTTCACCCCATTGATGTAATGCTCCTTCGGATTGACCTCTGGTGAAAGATGAAACATGAGGCGTGCTGTCTCTGAGTGCAGATGCGCAACTCGATGTTACTGAGGTCTGCTATCAGCAATGTGTACCCAGGTCGCGCAATGAAGCACCGTCTAATGTCTGCATCGGGGTCCTTCTCCTTGGGTATCTGCTGCAAGTTTGGCCGGTAGCAGGAGAAGCGACCTGAGTCAGCGCCCAGCTGGTCAAAGGTCGCGTGTATCCGGTTATCACTCCCCACGTGCTCAAGGAAGGTTTCGCCAAACGAGCTGACGAACTTCTGTAACTTCTTCCACTCCTGGATAAGGGGCACAACAGGATGAGCATCTTTCATTGCTGCTAGAGTGACAGCGTTGGTAGATGTGACCTTGATCCCAAGCGCATGTAGAGAGTCTTTCAGTTGCTCGTTGGAGGATAAGCTCACATGTGCCTGCACGGGTTTTCCATCGAAGAGTGACTGTTGCGCGCACGCTTGTTTCTCGACGAGTGCCTCACCCAAGACCTGCTGTATCTGCTCTTGAAGTTGTGCCAGTCGTGCACACTTGTTGATCAGGACCTTGCGCCAATGCTCCGTATCAACCTGCACACCAGCTAGCTCCATCGCAACCACCGCTGGTAATGCCTCATTCTCAAGCGCTACAACACGCGCCAATCCCTGCTGCTCGATCACGGCCTGTTGATGCTGCATGATAACATGGGGGATCTCGATGTCCTGCC
>VBJK01000018.1:3314-5071 GCA_005879655.1 Chloroflexota bacterium
ACGCAACTGCACACCCAACTCAAGAGAAAGGAAGGACAGGTCAAATTTGAGATTATGACCAGCCCACAGTACAGCCTTACTGAACAGTATTTGAAGCACTCTTTTCCATTCAGCCCGATTGGATGGCAGCAGGCTGTAGTATGGTCTCATGTCGATGATCCACACTTGCGCAGGGGTTCCCAACGCGATAGAAACAATTTTGTGTTGTCGTGGGTCAAGGCCCGTTGTTTCCAGGTCTACCACATAGGTTGTTCCCTCGGACATCTGCACTCTCTCGATGCCCTGTACCGTTGTGATTGGTTCGTTTTGATGAAGTTCCATCGCTTCCTCCGATAAAATGCAAGGCTCAGCTTGATCACGCAACGGGTGATGCTGAGCACAATAATAGGTCCCCTTGTGATCATCTGGCAGTGCTTCTGTTTCACGACCAGTATCGAAGCAGGTGAGACACAATGGCGGCGAGTCCATCAGAGCAGTGATCTCGTCAGTGAGTCTGCTCTCCTCATGGCAAAGAGCGTCAACGGACTCATCCGTCGCTACGCTGCTCTCATCTGGCTTATCCACATCTGTTGATAACTTGTTGACAGGCAACTGCATGGGCATAGCAACGGACTCAAGTCCTAAATTCAGCCAAGTAGCTAGATTTACACCGTCATTGGCCATAGCGTTAGCGTCCGACCATAGCGGTCTCCAACGTTTCACATTCCTCAAACCACGCGCCCAATTGTCAGCAGCTTTATTGCCTGCCGCATCATTATCAAAGCAGAGTAATACCTGTTCGCACATCGCAAGCCTGCGTAAATTGCTGTTCGTCCTCCCCCAGGCAGTACTACCAGTTGCTATGCAGACCAGAGAGTTGTTTCTCCTTGCTATAAGTGCATCAAATTCGCCTTCCAGCATAGCCACATTGCAGCCAGGTGTAAGGCGATCTCCCCCATAGAAGTAGGTTGACGCACTGCCAAAGAGTACTCTGTAGCGCTCGATTTCCCCCTGTTCGTTCACCCCATAGTATTGCCTGGCCTCATCACTCTCATCCCAAGGCAAGCGCCGGAAACGTAGACAGACCACATTACCCCAATGAAACCAGGGAATGACGATGCCTCGCGGAATACGGATCTCAAAAGGTTTCTCATGCTCACGGTACGCATAGCCCCACTTATCGGCACGCTTGCGTTTGTAATCTGGATAGTAGCCTAACATCGCATCCTGTATATCAGCAGTTGTTAATCCTCGCTCTCGCAGGTAAGCTAGTTCTTGTCCTTGCAGACGACCCATACCAACCCAGGCAAACGATCTGGCGACCTCTTGCCATTCCTTTGAGGTTTCTGCTAGCGCTTTTTGACTGTGCGGTATTGTGCGTACCGCATGGCCTTCATCCTCCATTTCACTATTGCGATAGTTGAGCAATTTTTGAGCGTCTATTTCCAGATACTCGCACGCATCGAGAAAGTCTTCTATGCCACGCAGTTCTTTAGTAGCAGTGATGATATCCCCTGATCGACCGCACCCGTTACGGCCCCCTCGCCTGCTATCCATGCACAGATACCAGCCAAGCGAGCCGACATCAGGAACGTAATTCATCTCTGGATACATATGAAATGCATCCTTGGCACCACAGCCAAAGGGACAAGGCCCACAGAATTCGGTGGTGTCCAACTTCCTGTTTCTATAGCCACGGCCATGAGCAATGCCTAGCACGGCGAAGAAATCACGCATAGTGGTAGTCCCCCCAGATGCCGCAACTGTCGCACGTCGCA
>VBJK01000019.1:0-2464 GCA_005879655.1 Chloroflexota bacterium
CTAGTTGCAGTTTATGAAGATCAAGATCCATTTGCTCAGAATCTGATTGATAACTTTACGCAGCAGTTTGTGGCTGATGGTCATGACAATCCTCCTCGTGTGACATACCAACGGCTATCAACACCCGCGCAGATGGCAGAAATCCTAAAGAAAGCCTTACAAATGGGACCTGAGGCCATCCTATTAGCTGGCAGTAGATCTACTGACACTGGAAATTTTCTTGCAGCTATTCCTGATAGCTCAAACGTGAAGGTACTGACGGATGCTTCCATATACCCAATCGCGGATGCCCCGCCAGGTAAATTCGGACATACTTCACGTTTGGTCTTCGTTTCTCCTGGATTTCCAGATGAATGGAACATCATTCCATCGTCTATAAAAGCACCTTCATTTTTTAATGAATATAAGGATAAATTTGATCCATATAATCAGCATAAAGGTGTTCCTTATGGCTATCAACGACCTGATGCGTCTGCCATGCAAGCCTATGATGCTGTTCTAGCGTTAGTCAAAGGTATACGGCTTGCCCGCACAACACATCAGAATGTTATTTCTGGAGATGATTTACAGCAGGCCTTACAGCAAATTAAAGGTTCTCAAGCTGTGCAAGGAGTTACGGGACAAATCTCGTTTGGCACGGATGGCGACCCGGTCAATAAAGAGATTGTGGTATTACAAGCTGAGGAGCATGGTCTTCAGCTTAGGTACTATCAAGGGTGTTTTCAAGTTGGAGATCGGGATTGTGGAGGGCATTTTGTTGAGTAGTGGGGTCCAGGGGCAAGGCCCCTGGCGGGGTTTCAGGGGTGTCCCCTGATCTTCCCCTCTCCCTACCTCCGCAGGAGGCATACAAAAAAGACTACTCGTGAAAGGAGTACACTCCTTTCTATGCAGCATTTAATTAAAAGGAGGATCAGCATATTTTGTTCGGTAGTATAACATTTCACCGAATCATGCTGTCATAAAAAAATGAGCGAGACAAAAGACACCCAAATTAAGCCTGTGTGGCGGAACATCTGGTTAACCAAGCTAAAAGAGAGACGTAGCGTAATCCTACCTATTCTTAGCGTATTGCTTGTTATTACTATTCTCTTGCTTGTTCTTCCTCATGTTTTACCCATGCCTTCTCTCGTAGCCACGTCAAAGGGCATTGGCGTCTCCCATGATAAAGATGGTGAGGACATTGGGCTGAGTGATGGATCATATGCTCTTGATGTTGAAAAAGACAAACAGGATATTGAAAAATACAGACCGGGCAGCGACTATAAGACCCAGGCGTCAGATGCGTTCAGACGAGGAGATGCCAGTACAGCAACAGCTTTATGGAAGGAAGCTCTGCGCGTAGATAGCAATGATGCCGAAACTAAGATCTATCTAGAAGATCAGCAAGTAGTAACCTCTGGCAAACCATACGTCACCATCGTTCTTGGCTCTGTCCTCTCTAATAAGCCCGTTGATTATCCCAGCCGAGATCAATTACAGGGAGCCTACATTGCTCAGCTAGAGCACAATCAGAGCGTACGAACGGCGGGTGGCTTGTTGCTTCGTCTACTTATCGCCAAATCTGGCAACACCCCAATCAACAGTATCGCAGTTGCCAATCGGATCGTTGAAGCCGCAAAATCCGATAAAACGATCATCGGTGTTTTTGGCTGGACAAAAACGACAAGCTCGCTTGATGTTCTCCCTATCCTCACTAGAGCGCATCTTCCTCTATTAGCATCGACGGCACCCGGTGATGATCTGACTGGCCGTTCTCCTTATTTCTTTCGAGTTACCCCTACAAATAAAGAACAAGCATCTGTTCTTGCAAAATACGCTGAAACAAAACTCAAACTGCAAAAATTGGTTGCTGTTTACGAGGAGCAAGATCCGTTTAGCCAAAACTTCGTTGACGACTTTACTCAGCAGTTCGTAACTGGTGGTCATCAGGCTCCTGCTCGACTTACATATGAACGCTTATCAACGCCCGAAAAGATGGCACAAACCGTGCAAAGTGTTTTACAGATGAATGCAGATAGTGTCTTATTAATAGGCAGTAGATCCACTGATATAGCGAATTTTCTTCGTGCTATACCTGATAACTCGCATATGAAAATACTGACGAATGCTGGCCAATATGCAATTGTAAATGCCCCTCTAGGAGAATATCGAAATACGCAAGGTTTGATCTTCGTTTCTCCTGGATTTCTAGACTCGTGGACAATCATTAAGCCGTCAGTGCAGGCACCATCCTTTTTTAGCGCATATAAACGTCAATTTGACCCCAACGATCTGCACAAAAACGCTCCCTACGGTTATCAACGACCCGATGCATATACTATGCTCGCTTATGATGCGGTTCTCACATTCCTCAAAGGCATTCAAATTGCCAGCACAACACACAAGGAGAGTATGACAGGAGATGATTTACAGCAGGCTTTACTGAAGATTAATGGTGCTCAAGCTGTACAAGGCGTCACTGGAC
>VBJK01000019.1:2525-4276 GCA_005879655.1 Chloroflexota bacterium
ATCAGGATTGTGGAGGGCATTTCGTTTAAAGGAGTCTATTCATGAATAATGAATAAATAGGAGTAATAATTTTTCTGCTTGCTGTGCCTGGATGGAATGAAAAACATGATGGACATAGGTGGCCCACAACTGAGACAGTTAGACGAAGCTCTCTTGAGTGCTTTTCCTACACGCGATAGTTTAGAGAGAATGGTTCAATATAGATTGAATGAAAATCTCTCAGCTATTGCAGGAAATGGCAATCTTCATGATACTGTATTTAGGCTCACTCAACGGGCGAAGGCGCGGGGAAGGCTAAAGGAGCTTATCCTTGCTGCTCGCGAAGAGAATCCTCGAAATCCTCAACTGAGAAATGTTGCTCTACAACTTGGAGTGATCAAGAAATTTCCACTTTCTCCTCCCATGCTACCAAGGCTGATTGCTCCATTCAGGAAGTTGGACCGGAGACGTAGTGTAATAATCGCTAGCGGATTCCTTGCTATTATCTTATTTTCATTGTGCACGTATTTAGCACCATCTTTATTTCATACCACTACTATGCCTGGTCCCACACCCACCGTTAGTCACACTCCTGTTCTTAATTCCACACTTATGCCTAGTTCTACTTCTATATCACTACCCTATCCAATATATCCACGAGAAATTGGAGTTTATCCCGATGAATATGGTGAAAATATCGGTCTGAGTGATGGATCATACGCTCTTGATGTGGGAAATGAAAGACCAGGAAGTGACTCTAAAAGCCAGGCATCAGAAGCGCTTAGCAAAGGAGATGTTGGTGGAGCTACGGCATTATGGCATCAAGCTCTCTATGTAGATAGCAGTGATGCAGAGTCTCTGATTTATCTGGAAAATCAGTCTATAAGAGCATCTGGCATGCTGTATGCTACCATTGTTATTGGCTCTCTACTGGCTGATAAGCCTATCGATTATTCTAGCCGAGATGAGCTACAAGGGGCATATATTGCTCAAAAAGAGTATAATGATGCCGCCAAAGTTTCTGGTGGTTTGCTGCTTCGTCTGCTGATTGCCAAGTCTGGAAACAATCCATTCAACAGTATGAAAGTTGCCAATCAGATTGTTCAGGCTGCACTGTTTGACAAAACGATTATCGGCGTTTTGGGTTGGGCAACGACAAGATGCTCACTTAACGTCCTCTCAATCCTCACTAACGCACATATCCCCTTATTAGCGTCGTCAGCAGCTGGTGATGATCTAACTAGCAGATCTTCCTATTTCTTTCGTGTTGTTCCTCAAAACAAGAAAGGTGCCCCTGTTCTTGCAAAATATGTTGAAACTAAGCTCAAGCTGCAAAGGTTGGTTGCTGTTTATGAGGAGAAAGATGCATTCAGCCAGAACTTTGTTGACACCTTTACTCTGCAACTTACAAATGACGGTCAACAAGCTCCTACTCGTCTAACATACGAACACTTATCAACACCCGAAAAGATGGCACAGGTCGTTCAACGTGTTTTAGAGATGCAGCCTGATGGTGTCTTATTGGCAAGCAGCAGGTCTACGGATATAGCGAATTTTCGTGCAGCTCTTCCCAGGAATTCGAATGTGAAGGTACTGGCCAGTGGTGTTCAGTACGCGAACGCGAACGCGCCTGCGGGAGAATATCCAGGCACTCCAGGTTTGATCTTCGTTTCTTCAGGATTTCCCGATGAATGGAGCATCATTAAACCATCTCTACAGGCACCATCCTTCTTTAATGAATATAAAGGCCAATTTGATCCATATAATCAACA
>VBJK01000020.1 GCA_005879655.1 Chloroflexota bacterium
TACTACTGCTAAGCGAAATGAAAAGTGACTACGGCCCTGTACTAAGGTATAAGAAATATCTTCGATTGCATACTCTTCACCTTCTTTTTTTAACCACGCGATCAGATCTACCACTTTTTGTTTCAGGGCAGCTTTGGTCCTTGCAGATAAAGGGAAAAAGGCATAAGGGCTAATCTGCTGCCGGACTCTTGCCTTGTGGGGGGGAGGTTCCTCAAGAATGAGATGGCAATTGGTGCCACTCAAGCCAAATGAGCTGATCCCTGCGCGTCTCGGCTTCCCCCCATCATGACTTTTCCATGTTCTCAGCTCTGTATTGATGAAGAATGGACTTCCTTGCAAATCGATCTGTGGATTGATCTCCTCAATATTCAGTGTTGGGGGCAGTTTCTCATATTTCATGCTCAGCAGGACTTTAAAAACACTAGCAATTCCAGCAGAAACAATTGTATGGCCAAAGTTTGCTTTGTGTGATCCAATCGCACAAAATTGTTTTTTATCAGTAAAAGTCTTGAACGCTTCTGTTAACGCTTGCACTTCAATAGGATCACCGAGCTTAGATCCTGTGCCATGCGCTTCAATATAGCTTATCGTTTCGGGGTCAATTGCCGACTTTTTATACACAGAGACGAGCAAATCCTTTTGAGAAAGCATATTGGGAGCCGTTATCCCTTTAGTGCGGCCATCCTGGTTGATGGCAGACCCTTTAATCACTCCATAAATATGATCTCCATCCTCAAGAGCTGAAGCCAGTGGCTTGAGCACCAGCGCCCCAACGCCTTCCCCAATGACAATGCCATTGGCACTCTTATCAAAGGCTTTGCATTTGCCATCTGGTGAAAGCATCTGCGTTTTTGCGGCCATCGCATAGAATGCAGGTGAACTCATGGCAAAGACGCCACCTGCCAGAGCCATTTCTGCTTCCCCAGCGCGGATACTTTCACAGGCCAGATGGATGGCAACCAGAGAAGAGGAACTCGCGGTATCTATCGTCAAGCTCGGTCCCTTGAGATTGAGGAAATACGATATTCTTGCCGCCAGAATGGCCATATCATTGCCTAAAAAGAGGTGTGAATCCAGCTCGGATAGGTGTAAGACACCGTTGCTACGCAGGAGGGCTTGTTCTTGATAATCCGAGGATCTTGCTCCAACAAACACTCCTACTTTCTTATCTGATAATTGTTCAGCAGAATATCCTGCATCTTCAAATGATTTATACGCCTCGTGCAAGAAAATACGTTGTTGTGGGTCCATTCTTGCCGCTTCAAGTGGAGAAATATTGAAAAATAATGGATCAAATTGGTCAATAGACTCTAACATCCCTCCCCAGTTATACGCCTCTCCCAGTTCTGAACTTGTATGCGTCTCCCAATCCTTGCGTCTGATAGGCTTAACGCAGCACGTACCTGCCTTCAAGTTCCGCCAAAATGCTTCAACATTTGGAGAATCAGCGAACTTGCCAGAAATACCAATGATAGCAATATCTGAACTTCGCCACTCCTCAAGCTCTCTCTGTCTCCCCTCTTCACTTACACGAGTAGCTGGGCTTTTCTCATATGCATGGTTGTTACTATTGTCAAATAACTGCACTTCAGCAATAGTCTCTTTTACAATATTTTCGAGCAGCAGAGCATTATTTTTCACTTTCTGCTCTTCCTTTCTTCATTAGCTTTTCACCAGAAGCCGGATACAATTAAGACAAATCCACAACCATATGCCATTTTTCTGCAAAGAAACGGAAAAATAAAAGGGAGCAACCCATGACTTCGCATTGTTCATATATTCCATATCATGTTTTTAATTTTTCTTCAAATTCTTCATATTTCCATGCCATGAGCTTCATTTATTCTCATATACTTATTAAACGTCAATCACAACAAGTATATGTTATATAGTAACGTAAATTAATAACCGCGTCAAGACATTACTGCCCGTAGTAAAGCACAACACCTCTTCAATAAAGCCTAGTGCAGAAACACGAGAGGTTGTAGGGATTGGGGGTCCAGGGGGTTTTGCCCAATACCATTTAGTTAAGTAAAACAACGAGATCGAGAAAGGAACCGTTGTAGGCTGGGATCGGGAATCTTGTAGGCGCAGCCAGTGCAGGCAAATGAAACAGGACAGAGTGCATGGCAAGTGCATTCGCCTCCAGTCACCCGTGTGAGCGTCCCAACCTGCTGACAAGCCATTTCGTACTGCCGTTGCAGTTCTACTGGCGTTCGGGCCATGACCTCTTGAATGGAACCCAGGTGTGTTGCAAAGCGATCTAACAGCAGATCGTCGCAGCTACCACTTGCTGCCATTGTGGAGCTGCATAGTAGCTCGTCACCGCCAGATTCTTCTGGTGCAACATGACTGCTACTACGTCTAAGGGAAGGTGCTCAACGTGATGGGCGTGGGTGGCAAAGACATGTCTCAAGGTATGGGCTTTGAGCGAGACCACTTGCCCATCACGCGTTTCAAACACGAGTCCATGACAGAGAAAGCGCATACAGGCAGTCACCGCCCAATCTGTCAGATGACGGTTGTTCATTTGAAACAGATAAGGACGTGCAGGAAAGCAATGGGCTCTGCCATTGTTTGGATCGAAAGGCACACTGGGGAGGCGAGCGCCAAGCTGAAGCTGATAATGATCTTTCAAGAACTGAAGGGTTTTCTCGAAATTGCGCTGCGTTTCAGTTCCGAGCTTTGAAGATGGCTCGTGGTCGGTAATGCTCCTGGTTCGCCAACACAAAACGAGGCCGATTCCATATTCTGAAATGCAACCGTCCGTATCTGGGTTCCTCGTAGGAGAAGGACAAAGGAACAGTTTCCTGCCCAGACGAAAGGCGTGAGAGAGCTTCCTGGAAGGCGGAACGAAGCCGTTTTAGCTCATTCCACCCAGTGAGTGCACAGAAATCGTCTTGACAGAGGGTGTAAACGAGAGAGGATCTTCCAAACTTTTGATGAATGAGGAATGAGTTGACAGAGAGAGCTTTTCCTCAAACACAACAAGGAGATCAGCAAAGAGAGAAAGAAGATGCTCATGGGGGATCTCCCTCTCGTCCCCTACACAACCATCTCTGTTCAAAGCCTTGGAACGAAAAATGACTGGTTGGAGAAAATAAAGTGCCGTCAGGCAAGTCTATGAACCCATAAGCAAGCCTTGTGATCCCTCGTCCTTGTGTTTTTCAGCAAGGTCGTTGGTTATTTGGCTGATGTCGGGCAGGCTCAACAAGCCTCTTTCAAAGCACTCAGCTTCCGCCTCCTGGTCTCGGTTCGATGCAGAACACGCAAACGCCTTAGCTGGAAGCCGCCTCGGCCATACATTTGCCTCTTTAAAAATTTCAGCCTGTTGACTTGGCCCTCCGTCTGCCCATCGCTCCATTTAAGCGTAAGACCAGCTTTTACCGCATCATAGTCTTTTTTCAGCCCTTGCGCGAAACTCTGGAGTTCTGACACTCCCTGTTTTTCGACGTGATCAAGCCACTCATCCAAGCGTTCACCCTCTCGCTCTCGCAGCATGGTCGTGAACTCTTCCATGAGTTGGTAGGTCTGGGCAATTTGCGCATCTTGGGAGCCTCGCTGGTCGAGGTAGCTTTGTTGCCAATCCAGACGCTGCTCTCGCTTAAAAGTTATCCAATGAGCCACTTGCAGAGCTGTAGGGGGGCGTTTTGGTGGCGCTTGGATTGGAGTGGCTTGTGAGGGATCTGCCTGTTTGAATAGTCTTTCATCCTTCTCCTGGCGAAACTGGGCAAGGAAGCGCACGATGGGCTGATCAGAGCCAGTGTAGCCCTGTTCTTTCAATTCACGATACATTTGTTGTCCGTT
>VBJK01000021.1 GCA_005879655.1 Chloroflexota bacterium
CACAAATCAGGATGGGGCGACCAACGGCATCACCGCCCCCAGTGTCAAGAGCCAAATCGACCTTCTGCGTGAGATCTACGAGAGCTATCAGATCGATCCGGCAAGCATGAGTTATGTCGAAATGCATGGAACGGGCACAAAATTGGGAGATCCGATAGAACTGGAGGCACTAGCGACCGTGTTCGGCGAGAAAAGAGAGCACAAGCAATATTGCGCCATAGGCTCGGTCAAAAGCAATATCGGTCATACCTCGGCGGCGGCGGGGCTGGCCGGGGTGCACAAGGTCTTGCTGCAAATGCAGCACAAAAATCTGGTGCCGACACTGCATTTTGAGCAACCCAATCCGCATTTTGATTTTGAAGCCTCTCCTTTTTACGTCAACACTAAGCTACGAGACTGGAAACGCGCTTCAGGAAGGCCATACCGTGCAGCAGTAAGCTCCTTTGGCATGAGTGGGACCAACGCTCATGTGGTGATCGAAGAGTATATTGTCTCTAAGCAGGCAACTTCCCCCACAGGTGCACCAACGCCGAGCCTGTTTGTCTTGTCTGCCAAGAGTGAGCCGCAATTACAAAGCTATGCGCACGAGATGCTGCTTTGGATACAAGCGCATGTGGAGCAGGCTCTCTCGGACATCGCATATACATGTCAGGTAGGCCGTCTGGCCATGGAGTATCGGCTGGCCATCGTAGCCGATACGCGGGAGGTCTTGCTGCAAAGACTGGAGGCATTTGTTGACGCTCACCCATCAACAGGGGTTTATACCGGTCAGGTGAGGCGTCGCCAACCGTCCGATCCTACAAGTCCCTCAGACGATGGAGCAGTCCTCTTTGAATAGGATAGCGATGGACAATCCTTGCTGCATCTCTGGTGTCAGAAGAAGAAGCTTGACAAGATTGCACAGGCATGGGTCAGAGGCATCACCATCGATTGGAAGCTCCTCCATACAGGAGGGGCTACGCAGACACCAAGCTCTGTCCCCCTAGCCTCCGCTCTGCCACATCGGGTCAGTCTGCCGACCTATCCCTTTGCCCGCGAACGCTACTGGGTTTCTCTATCTGTGGGAACAGAGTCAACACAAGGCCCCCCAACCGGTTTCGGTGCGGGAACAGGATCGACGCAAAGCCTCCAACCCCCGCCGTCTACCGACGCGTCTGTCATCCATCCGCTCGTTCAGCGCAACACCTCTACCTTGTGGGAACAGCAATTCCGTTCGACTTTTCATGGTCAGGAGTTTTTCCTGACCGATCATGTCATTCTCGGACAACGCACTCTGCCCGCCGTGGCCTATCTGGAGATGGCACGTGCCGCTGTAAGAGAGGCCATTGGGGATGAGGCTCAGCTCTCGTCGAGCCAGATCGACATCAGCCATGTCGTCTGGCTACGTCCTCTGATCGTAGAGGAGCAGCCCGTCACCGTGCGCATCACCTTGGATCCACTGGAAAATGGAACGATTGCGTTTGTCATTCGTCGTGAAGAGCCGGAGGAGGAAACAGAAGAGCACATCTATTGTCAGGGGAGAATCCTGGTGGGACAAGCTCACAAGCGAGAGCGCCCCTTACAAGATCTTGATCTGCCTGCCCTCCAATCCCGCTCCCAACACCAGATCTCGGTTACTGAGTGTCACCAGCGCTATGGCGTGGCCCTGGCGCGGTTGCGTTTACCTGTCACCCTCAAGCTCACCCCAGGAGTGGCACAACCTCACACGGAAGATGGCTGTCGTCTGTCTCCCTACGTGCTCCATCCCAGTCTGCTCGATGCGGCCCTGCAAGCCTGCATGGGGTTATTGATGGAGCAACCACAATCCCCAGAGCCGCACCTTCCCTTTGCACTGCAAGACCTCACGATCGTGAATGAGGTCAAAGCTTCAGGCTGGGCATGGGTCAGTCGAAGGTCTCACAGTGCAACCGAGTCGGTGTTCGATATCGATCTGTGTGATGACGCTGGACGCATCGCAC
>VBJK01000022.1 GCA_005879655.1 Chloroflexota bacterium
ACACAGAGCGCAGGAACCCTATGTCCGCTATCAAGACGGCAAACGCTGGGTGAGAGAGTGGCAAGAACTTTCCCTCCATCCCACCCCTGCCATACCCTGGAAAGAAGGGGGATGCTATCTCATCACGGGAGGAGCAGGTGGCTTAGCCCGGCTCTTTGTGCAGGAGATTGCCCGACAAGTGCAGAGCGCTACAGTCATCCTAGTGGGTCGATCGGCCTTGACGACTCAACAGCGTGCACAGTTGGACGCTGCGGTTCTTGCAGGTTCAGCAAGCGACATACGCATCGACTACGAGCTGGTGGACGTAAGCGATGAGCCTGCTGTAGACGCTCTCGTGCAGAGAGTGCTCGCACAATATGGGCACCTGGATGGCATCATCCATGCCGCAGGTGTGCTGCGCGATAGCCTGCTACGCAACAAGACGCCAGAGCAAGTGCAGGCGGTACTGGCTCCCAAGGTCATGGGGGTCGAATACTTAGATAAGGCGAGCCAACAGATCCCCCTGGACTTCTTCATCCTCTGTTCATCACTGGCATCGGTCCTGGGCAACATGGGACAAGCCGACTATGCCGCTGCCAATGCCTATCTGGACGCCTTCGCACACCAACGTCAAGCACAAGTTCTGGCGGGAAAGCGTCAGGGCACCACGGTCTCGATTGACTGGCCACTGTGGCAAGCGGGTGGCATGCAGGTCCAGGAGGAGACGAGGCAAATGATGCGAATGCTCCTGGGAGCCGAGATGATGGGGACAGAGACGGGGATGAGGATGCTCTATCAAGCCCTCTGCTCAGGCTCGGCGCAGGTCCTGGTCGTGCATGGACAGGTTGAGCGCATCAGGCAACGATTACTGGCTAGATGTGAGTCACCCGTGGGGAAGGTTCCTCATCGGAGGGAGACCTCACAATCCAGCGTGCTGGATCATGAGAGCGGCCATATGCCAGCCAGCAGAAACAAGCCCCAGCCGGGCAATGTCCCTACAGACAAGCTACGCAATGCGCTCTTGCACATCGTTTCCCGCATGCTTAAAGTCCGGGTGGAGGAGATCGATGTAGAGACTCCCCTCTCAGAATACGGTTTCGATTCGATCACCTTCACACAATTTGCCAATCGCCTCAATCAGACATATCAGCTCGATCTGACACCCGCGCTCTTTTTTGAGTATTCGAGCTTGGAGAGACTCACCCAGTATTTGCTGGAAATCTATGCTACCGTCCTTGCTCCTCATTTTGTAGAAGGGTCTCCTCTCGCCTCTGAGTCTGTGCCAGTAGCCCCAAGGGGCAAGACTGGTGAAATAAGCCAGACGGAGCGGGCATTCGCCCTTACAGGGCACCCACAAGGGATGCCGCGACACGGGTACGAACATCCCTCGCAAGCCGATTCGTACCCGTGTCGCGGCATCCAGCGTCACCTATCGCCATCATTGGCATGAGTGGCGCGTTTCCCCAGGCAAGAGATATACAGAGTTTCTGGAGTAATCTGCTCGCAGGAAAAGACTGTATTGGCGAAATTCCGCCATCGCGCTGGGATTGGCAGACATCTTTTAGCAATACAGCTGCAACGGAGACAGATAAGATGAATCTCAAATGGGCTGGCGTGATAGAAGATGTTGAACTGTTTGATCCATTGTTCTTCGGGATCTCCCCTCGCGAAGCCGAGCAAATGGACCCGCAACAGCGGCTGCTGATGATGTACGTCTGGAAGGCTATCGAGGACGCAGGCTACGCACCGTCAAGCCTCTCAGGAAGCGACACCGCTCTATTTGTGGGCACGGGGAGCAGTGGCTATGGTGAGCGGGTCTCTCGTGCGCATATGGCTGTTGAAGGCTATTCTTCTGTTGGTCTGACTCCTTCGATAGGACCCAACCGTATGAGCTATTTTCTCAATCTGCACGGACCCAGCGAGCCGATCGAGACCGCATGCTCAAGCTCTCTGATCGCCATTCACCGAGGGGTGAATGCCATCGCGCATGGAGAGTGTAGCATGGCCATCGTGGGTGGTGTTAATACTCTGGTCTCCCCCGAAGCGCACATCAGCTTCAGCAAAGCAGGCATGCTCTCGCCAGATGGACGTTGCAAAACCTTCTCGTCAGAGGCGAATGGCTATGTGCGAGGAGAAGGGGTCGGCATGCTTGTCTTGAAAAGGCTCGCTGAAGCTGAGCAAGATGGAGACCATATTTATGGGGTGATCGTTGGCAGTAGCGAAAACCATGGAGGACGTGCCAGTTCGCTCACGGCCCCTAACCCCAGAGCACAGGCTGACCTCTTGATTGCGACCTATCGCAAGGCAGGGATCGATCCTCGCACAGTGGGCTATATTGAAGCCCATGGAACCGGGACTCCGCTTGGGGACCCCATCGAAATCAATGGACTCAAGACCGCCTTCAGCAAGCTCGCACAGACCATGGGAGAGAAACCGGTGCAGGAAGCCATGTGTGGGATCGGATCGGTCAAAAGCAATATCGGGCACCTAGAACTAGCCTCTGGGGTAGTAGGTGTGATCAAAGTATTGCTGCAAATGCAGCATAAAAAGCTGGTGAAGAGTTTGCATTGTGAGAGACTCAACCCCTACATCCAATTGGAAGCCAGCCCGTTTTCTATCGTGCAGGAGAACCGAGAATGGGAAGCGCTACAGGATCAGGCGGGCAATACATTGCCACGACGAGCGGGAGTCAATGCGTTTGGATTTGGGGGGGCCAATGCCCATGTGGTGCTTGAGGAGTATGTACCAAAGGCAAAGACGGTGCCTGCGGCAAGCCTCTCCCAGAAGCCTCTGCAAACCTTCATGATTGTCCTCTCTGCCAAAAACGAAGA
>VBJK01000484.1:0-17306 GCA_005879655.1 Chloroflexota bacterium
GTATCGAAGGATGCGAATGGAAGAGCGTCTCCACAATGGGCGGTGGTTCGATCTCGGACAGGTTTTGATTGGCGAGACGAGTCATCGCACTTTTGAACGCATCTACCTTTTTCGTTGTCTGCAAGGCATATTCATCGGCTTGATACTCGATCATACGGCTATAGCTATTGCTGACAGGCATGACGATAAGACCGAAGAGGCCCATCAACAAGAAGAGAAATGGCAAGAGTGCTGCATCTGTGAGTGATACATAGCGTTGAGCATCAACAGCCCAATGCAGCAAGCCGTTTGCTAGGTATAAGCCCAACAGTGTGAGAATAGACTGACTGAGCAGCAACTTCCAGATATCTCGATGTAAGTGATGGCCTAACTCGTGCGCTAATACTACCTCAATCTCATCAAGAGAGTAGCGATCCGTCATTGTATCGCCCAATACAATACGGCGCGTGTTGCCCAGGCCCATCAGCGCCGCATTCGCAGTCGTCGTCTTCTCACTCATATGTATAGTGAAGACCCCACGTACCCGCGTATTTGCACGTTCGACCAGGGCCAGCAAGCGCTGTGTCAATTCGCCTTCTGGTAATGGGGTGAAGCGGTAAAAGAGGGGAAAGATCAGTACTGGCGCAAGATTCGCCATAATAACCGAGAAGAAGAGTAAAATTATAGCTACCCAGAGCCACCACCATTGCGGCTGATAGCTCAATAAAGCGAAGATTAACTCCAGCACGAACGCCTCCAAGACGATGCTTAATACTAGCCCCTTGCATAGATCAAGCAACCAGTTCTTGAAGGTGAGTGTCGAAAGTTTGTAACGGTGTGGCAGAACGAAGCCAGCGTAATAGCTCATAGGCGCTGTAATAACCTGGTAGCCAAGCAACAACACGAGCAAGTAACACAAAATCTGGAGCGGGAACCAGCCTTGGCGTGGTTGCCAGGCTAGCAATGGCAGCATGCCCAGGACATTACGAATCCCTTTGTCAAAGCCTGTCAGCAGGATAAGAAGAATGCCTCCTGCACCTATGGCCAGGTCCAGATAGGAGAGTCGTCTTCGTATGCGTGCATATTCACGCGCCTGTTTTTGTCGTGCTGCATGGATCGTTGCAGCGTCTGCATTGTCCATCATCTATTGCAGTATCCTACGGCGGAGCAAAGAAACGGAGAGGACCTGATGTCGCTCCCTATCTTCCCCGATGTCGGTCATTCTAGCAGGGCAGTCCCTCGCATGTCAAGTGGTCTTGCACAGAGAAAGCTCTCTCTCAAATTTGTTGGTTACTCAGTCTGTTTGATTTTTGCCTCTTCTATCATATCCCCAAGCTCCTTAACTTCAGATTCAGCCTTGTACGGACTCTGTAACAGTCGCCCATGAATATCTTCAATGATGTCGAGATTCGCTACAGACTGAATGTCCTGACAGATAATCAACGCACTTTTAGTTCGTTTGGTTGCTTCCTCAAACTGTTCTAACCCCATGTAGACATCTGCTGTAACAATATCTATCCATGCCTGGTCACGGGTGAATTGCTTCCCTATAGATCGTTCCCGTAGTTTTTCTAGAGATTGTATCTCTTTTAATGCTGCTCCTGATCTTCCTTGTATATAAAGACCTCTAGCCTTTTCATTATGGTAGAAATCTTTCCCAAAGTTTATCAGCGAACCACCTGTCACGAGATACCGTTCATAGGTATCAGCGATACTCTCACAATCTACATACTCCTCGGCGTCGTCTAACATCGTAATAGCAATACTAGGGACTTGTCTCCCCTGAGTCACACTGCGGATGCTATACGCCCGTGCGAGCCTCAAATCAATTCTGCCTAGTAGGTGCGGATGTAAGCGCTTTTCGGTGTTTTCTCCTGTTTGCTTTGCGTTCTCAAAATCGCGTATAGCCTTATTAATCTTGTCTATTTGTACCTGGAATACTCCCTGTTCTATCGTCCCATGCATTCCCCAATTCAGGTACGTAAAACCACGTGTGAATAGGGCAGTTGCTATCAGGTCAGTATCGTTCATTGCCTTAGCAACTCGTACCGCTTGGTTTGCGTGTGAACGCGACAGGCTGTAATTTTTTTGATCTCTGGCTACTTGGGATACGAGAATATGGTAGCTATACAAGAGTTCCCGTATATGGTGTTGGAGATCCCCGCGTGCCTGAGTCTCTAAGCTCTCAAGATCCCGTATATCAGCGTTGATCTGGTCAAGTGCACTTTGTGCCTGGCTGGTATAGTGCAAGGTTAAAAAGGTACGTATATTGCTTTGATACTTGCTCGTGTCTGCTACTACTTTCGGGAGCATAGTATATCCGGTTGCTAGACTCGCTCCCGCTTTCTCTGGATGTGGTTGTAAGATGACCTCTTGGAGTGTTGCCAGCCCAAAAAGCATAGGCGGGATATTGAGTAAACGTGCTATGAGTTTTCGCTTGTTCATGTCCGTAGGGACATCATTTTCGTGTTCCATTCTCCTGACCTGTCTTATCGAAATGGGGCTACCATTGGGTTTTGTCTCTTTGCCGTAGACGACTGCAAACTGTTGTTTACTCATGTTGCGGGCTTGACGAAAATAGCCTTGGACTTGTCCAAAGTCGGGCCATCCTGCCCACTCTCCTTCAGTTTGCACATCGAAGGGGCCATATTCGCCTCCTTCTCCCCAATAGATTGCTCTTGCCGGACTTACTGTTGTCATGATTCCATCCTTTTTATACGATACCATTTTTTCATCTGTCGAGACTGTCAGTATAGGGAAAAGTTGTGTGCCTGTGTAGTCAGTCCTCATCCACCACGGACATTGCAGCGTCCGTTTTTCGGACATTTTTGCTTCCCCTGCAAGACGGAACATCTGGCAAGAGGTATAGACCATGTTATGCTGCTGATAGTGTACTCGCTTGCTGCATAGGCGGTTGTTATCCGAGCGAGCAATCAATAACAGCTAACACCTGTAAGGATGCCTGCGCACTCCTTGCATGAACTGGATACTTGAACTTTCGCGCTCAAGCATCTGTTTGGCTCGTGCATCTCTTCAGGTTATGGATGGTTACTTTTGTAGGAAGGTTGGCTAGAAATTTGTCGCACTACGATGTTTAAAGGAGGGGTCTATTGATGATCATGAATAATGCAGGGGGCGATGCACCCCCAACGTTTCTGTCAATTGGCAAGACGATCATTGCTGTTGCACATATCGTGACTGTGGATGAGAGGGAGAATGGTTCTGTTGAGATTCTGCTCACGCATGACAATGAAGTCCTCACGCTCAATGATGAAGATGCTCAAATATTCATGCAGTTATTCAAAGAGCACGCTCATGTTGTCACCGAGACTGTACAGGAAATACCTGTACTCCCGTTTGCTCGTGAGCAGGATGTACACACATATGGTAGAGCTTCTCCAATGCACGCGTCCGTTGATCTAAGTCAGCGTGTGCGTCCACTGATCTACATTTCTCAGGATGAAATTGCGCAGGAATTTTTACAAGATGTTCCATTGATGGCGGTGGTTCTCTACGTAACTCCTCGTTCCTCTCTGTCATTAGGTCAATTCTTGGCAACTGTGCCAGAGTTAAAACACATTCAGTCTTTTTCTATGTATGGTGCTCTTATTGCATATAGGGACGTGTTATTATCCAGTCGTGTTTCATTATCTACCTTCTCTGCCGAGCTGATGGGCTATATCATCAAAGAGTGGTGTAAAGAACAGAAAGATGGTTAAACAGTAAGGAGAACGTCAACGCAGAAGCGGCTTGGTACCCGCAAACAGGGTAATAGGCCGCTTCTCTCTATGTGGCTTAAGTTTAGGCTTCTTCCTGTAACCATGGGGGCATCGCACCCCAGAGATTAAAGGCCATGGAACGAGTGTGCCAGAGGCGTGGCGGCGTCGTGACATCTCGATCATGGTATTGTTGGAGACCAGCGGATAACTCAATGTGTACACCTTCTGGATCAGCGAAGCGTAAGAAAAGGTCATCACCCGCACCATGACGGCCAGGTCCCCACAAGAGGGGTACCTCTTGATAACTCAGATCATCGGCCCAATGTAAGAGTTCAGAGCCATCCACAATCGCGTAAGCAATGTGATCGATACCAGGGTTCCCCTGCTTAAACATAAGCGCGTGATGCTGACTATTGCAGCGCAACCACACACACTCACGCAGCAACCAGTCCGAAACATCAAACCCCAGCGCCTCAGTATAGAACTCTACCATCTCCTCCAGACGCGGTGTGTTCAGGGCAACATGCTGCAAGAGAGCAGGGCGCAAGCCGCCCTGTCGCACTTTCCGCATGGGGGGTGGCGTGAGCAGACTATCGGAAGCTACAGCAATCTCAACACGGTTCCCATCTGGATCATTGAACCAGAGTGTATCGCCAAGATTAGCATCACCATCGCGGGCTTCTAACGATAATTCAATGCCGGAAATTTGTAGACGAGCCGCCAACGCGGCTAACTCGGCATCTGTGCTGACGGTGAAAGAGAGGTGATGTAACGACGTACGCTGCACCGCAGGTTTACGACCGCTGGCTACAGTAGCCCGTGTATCAAAAAACAGACCTAGGCAATGATATTCATCACCCAGCGTAAGAAAAACATTCGTTCCTTCTAAATCACTATCCTGGCTCGTGGCGGTCGTGCGCAGATCAAGCCCCACGATCTGATGATAAAAGCGCGCCTGTGTTGGCACGTCCGTTGACCATAATCCTACATGTGCCAATCGCTTAACTTTAACTTTCTGAATCTGCTGGTTGCTCACAAGAGTCTCCTGACGCTTTAGCTGGTAGCTCTATCTTTGTCTTCTCTGCTATCATACTTAGCCACAATTGGGGGGTCAACGTAATCACCCAAAAGTACTGTAATATTGACGATAATTTATTCAGCATCCATAGATCATATTTCATCGCCGATCTGTGATTGCGGTAATGCTTCATCTTCGGGGAATGCTAGGTGAGATTGCGGCAACTGGTGCTCCACAGGGAGAGCTTGGCGTATCTCAAAGAGACTTTTTGTCATGGCAGCATCAAGAAAATGCTCGATGCCGCTGGAAGAGAGATCCACTGTTTTTAGTACTCGTACTAGGGGAGCATCTGGCATTGGTGTTGTAGGAAATTGCAGCTCTGCATGAGCAATACTCTCAGGCAACGTTTTCTCGACATAGCGGGACGATACACGTCGCCTGTTGTGAGCATGTTGGGCACCGGCGATCATAAAGCAGAGCGCCAGAGCTGCAACCAGCATCCAGATAGCATACAAAACAAGTAATGTAACCCAGGGACCGAACACAAATACAGCCAGCAATACACCACCCACCAGGATAGTAAATATGCCCGAAAGATACAACCATAAGCAGAGATAGTGATAGGGGACGAAGCCACTGCGCGAATGCCACCATCCTCTCATGATCAAGGCACGACGCCTCTGTGATGCCTCTCCCGTTGCTATACAACGCCGTAAGCTCCTCGGCCACCACGCGCTACTCACTCCAATTGTTGGCAGATTAAGTTGATTGATTTTTCTACTATCCCTATCCACATTACCACCACACATATATTTAGTAGAAAAACAAGGCACCATTGTGACACTGAAGTACCGGAACTATGACCGGTTAAATGCAGTGCCTGGTGTTGAAGACTTTCTCGGTTATACACCAATTCATCTATCATGTATAGATCCACCATATCCACCCTTTCAAGGGGAGGTTTTTTTGTGCGCCCCCGAAGGGGGCGGAGGGAGAGGGAAAATCAGGGGACACCCCTGAAACCCCGCCAGGGGTGCGACCCCTAGACCCCCGCTACCCAAAAACCTACCCCTGAAAGCCACATCCTCTCTTCGCTTGGTATCACCACAGAGTGAAAATCGAGCTAGACCATATCATATACACTATAGATGAAGAAGCCCCACCACCCCACATAGCATAATCGAAAAATGTGCTACAATACGTGCCATATTTGGCAACATACTCACATTGGCACTGCACTAGTGATTATTACATTCCAGAGATTTTACTCTGTTGAAAGTGTATCCTCCCCTCTCTATCACAACGAACACCTGCAAAATAGCCTGTGTCAAGCTGAACACATCGGCATTTTAACCCATAAAGGTCATGCTCATGGTTGCGAAGACGTAAAGATCACGTTAAGAAAGTGTCGATCTTATTGCGAAGTTCTTAACCTGTTTATAGAATAGTAGGCAGATAATCATATGCAAATTATATAATTTAGTATAATATAGAGATAAATTAGTTTATTTGTAAGCAGGAAAAAGCGGGAAGGTCTGTCCTTCCCGCTTTTTCCGTCCTCTGGTCCATTGCCCGCAAGCAACGGTCTGAGAAGAGATTAATCATCTACATCACGATCATCTTCGACATGAACCTTGCCGCGTAAAACATTCTGCGTAGGATTATAAGATGGGGGGTCCCACTCGAACGTCACTTTCTGGCGTTTGATCGGCACATCAGCTAACAACTTATCAAGGCCACCTTCACGTGCGAGCGAGATCTGTACAAGTTGCTCATCGATCTCTAGGCGGCGTGAAATGACCGAGAGGACCTCATCCTTAATCGTTTCAAGTAACTCAGGATTTAATTTCAGGCGGTCATGGACTAGCACGACCTTCAAACGTTCCTTTGCCAGTTCACCTGGGGTTGGTTTCTTGCGACCGACCATAAATTCAAAAACACCCATATTCATGTCCCTTTCAGGATGACTGAGAGCGCATGCTCTTCTCAGGCAACGCTGGGCCAAAGCCAACCAGGCGACGCAAGCGTTCCACAATAGATGGGGCTTCATCGACCTCATCGAGTGGAATTTCCTCGCCCAGGACACGTTTGGCAGCGTTCACGAAAGCGCGCCCTGCTCGTGAACGTTTATCATAGACAGCGGGTTCACCTTTATTCGTAGCAATAATAATTGCTTCATCTTCAGGGACAATACCAAGTAAATGCCGGACCATTTCGGGGCGTAAACGATTTAAAATAAGACGTGGTTCTGGCTTGCCCGCCGCCTCCACCAGGCCGATAATACGGTCGGCATCGCGTACGGAGGCCATCTCCGGGTTCGCAACAATAATAATCTCATCCGCGCCGACAATAGCATTGCGAAAGCCTTGTTCAATGCCAGCGGGCGAATCGATGATCACGTATTCAAATTCCTGGCGCAGTTGCTGACACAGCTGTTCCATTTGAACGCTATTGACGGCGTTCTTATCACGAGTCTGGGCAGCGGGCAGGAGATAGAGTTCGGGAAGACGTTTGTCCTTGATTAGCGCTTGCCGGAGACGGCACTGACCTTCTACCACATCAACCAGATCGTACACAATGCGATTCTCCAGCCCTAAAACAGCATCGAGATTACGCAAGCCAATATCGGAATCAAGGACTGCAACTTTCTTGCCCTGCATTGCCAGCGCAGTCCCTAAATTCGCCGTCGTGGTGGTTTTACCGACACCACCTTTACCTGATGTAATAGTAATTACCCTGCTGTCCATGCTATACTCCAAATGAACATTTGTTTGGACTTCGGTGGAGAACTTTTGGCTAGTTCTCTCTCTCTCCTCTAGTATACCACGAACAGCTGTGCATAAAAAGTTTCACGAAGCGAACCGGATAAGAATTACTAGAATAAAGTTATTTTCGCGGCGGGCGGCCACTCACCCATGTCTCAACGACAATCTGCCCTTGTCTGATCGCGGCAACTTCCGGGCGTGGTTGTGCCTCAAATCCTTCGGGCGGGCGTGAGAGCAGATGCGCGATGCGCAACTGCACAGGGGATAAAAACAATGAGCAGACGAGAGCACTCTCGTTCTCAGGATAGCCCGCGTGTACCATTCCTCGCAATACGCCCCATACGATGATATCGCCACCCGCGATAATTTCCGCGCCTGGATTGATATCGCCGAGCACGATAACATTGCTATGGTGATGGATCGCTTGCCCTGAACGGACAGTACGCCGCAAAAAAAGTGTATCGTCAGATTCGCGTGGATCACGTTGCACTGGCGCTACTTCTTTCCTTACTGCACGCTCTTCTACATACATTTCTGCAAGAGGCAAAGTAATCGTTTGCTTTGTCTCTCGTCGCACCTCTCCTGCTTTCTCCAATGGTGCGATAGTCACCTGATAATGGGCTAGCAGTTTCTCTAGTTGAATTCTTTCGCTTACACGCAGAGCACGACGACTGGTATCAACCGTTAAGAAAGCACCACGAAAAAAGGTGGGAGCCTCTGCCAGCCGTTCTGCCAGTGCACTGAGTAGATCAACAAATGCAGTATCTGGCTCAAGCGTCAAAAGCAAGCCACTGCGTGTTCCTTTAATTGCAATATATGCTGGCACAGACTGTTTTTCCTCCCTTTCCAGCCTGTTATGCCCTCGTGCCTCCGACGCGCCTTTATCCAAATGATCCTCCATACCCATTGGTCCCCATTTGCTATTGGAAGCAGGTTCTAGAAAACGACATGTGAATGGATTCGTCGCGGCACATATGCCTACATCTCTATGTGCCCCGTCATCTTACAGTATAAGCACCTACTTGGCAAAACGCAATAGCAGAAGCTGTTAATAGGAATATTCAGAGTTGGTAATTCATTGCTCTTTCAGCCTATGGCGGAAGTTCTTATTTCCAAAACCCCATGTTGTAGGATATAATAATGTCGTTGCCATAAAATGGCCTATATGTATCCTCTTGTCTTGCATTAGGAATCGTGAAGGATGTCAAAGGCCCAGAAAGCTGAGAGAATAGTATGGATAAACAGCCGGTAAACATGCACTGGCTACAAAATAATAACGAGAGACCACAGCAACAGATGCGGCCAGGCTCCTCTGGTCGCCCAAACGGCTCTAACCAGCAACAACGTCCCTCAAACACTCTCAATAGGTGGTTGTTACTGCTAGTCGTGATTATGCTCACGTTATTTATATTCAATTACATAAATAACCTTAATCAGACGAATACACCACAACATGTTGAACTTAACTATACGCAATTTCATCAACAAATTGCCAAAGGCAATGTTCTTACTGCTACCCTTATTGGGCAGAACGACATCATCGGAGATCTGAAAACTCCTGTTAATCGTCAAACACACTATCATGTGACGCAATTACCAAATGGTGACGATCAACTACCGCAATTGTTGATTCAGAGCGGGGCCAAGGTGGAGTATAGACCTCCCCCAGACTATAGTTGGTGGCTCAATCTGTTGATTGGCTTCCTCCCCTGGATCTTTTTGATCAGCCTTTTCGTCTTCTTTAGTCGTAGGGCCACACAGGGGCAACAGGGGATCTTTAGCTTCGGCAAGAGCCGTGCAAAACTGATCCTGGAGGACCGCCCAAGTACGACATTTGCAGTTGTGGCCGGTGTGGACGAGTCAAAATATGAACTTCAGGAAGTCGTGGAGTTCTTGAAAACGCCACAAAAGTTTCAGCGCCTGGGTGGGAAAATTCCACGCGGTGTGCTCCTGGTAGGACCTCCAGGGACTGGTAAGACGCTACTGGCAAGGGCGGTAGCTGGTGAAGCTGGCGTGCCGTTCTTCTCAATGTCTGGTTCAGAATTTGTTGAGGTGCTGGTTGGTGTTGGTGCTAGTCGCGTACGAGATCTGTTTGATCAGGCTAAGAAGACTTCTCCAAGTATCATCTTTATTGATGAGATCGACGCCGTGGGTCGTCAGCGCGGTGCTAGCATCAATACCAACGATGAGCGAGAGCAGACATTAAATCAGCTGCTGGTCGAGATGGATGGCTTTGATACGCGTCAGGCCGTTGTAGTGCTGGCGGCGACTAACCGCCCGCATGGTCTTGACCACGCCCTCCTGCGCCCCGGTCGCTTTGACCGTCGTGTGACAGTTGATCGTCCCGACTGGAATGGGCGACTCGCTATTCTCAAGATTCATACTCGTACTGTTCCACTTGATAGCGATGTTGATCTGACTGCCGTTGCCCGCTCTACCACCGGTATGGTTGGCGCTGACCTCGCTAACCTGGTCAATGAAGCCGCGCTATTGGCTGCCCGCCGCGATCTAGACCGTGTTAACCAGCATAGCTTTAATGAAGCCCTGGACAAGATCTTACTCGGCGCAGAACGCCCGCTGGTGCTCAGCGACGAAGATTTGAGTGTCACAGCTTATCATGAAGGTGGACATGCGCTGACTGGTTTGCTCTCCGAAGGTGCTGACCCCGTGACAAAGGTGACAATTATACCGCGCGGGCAGGCTCTGGGCGTCACTATGTACACGCCATTGGATGATCGCTACAATTATTCCAAAGAATACCTACAGACGCAGATTGTGACGGCCCTGGGCGGTCGCGCAGCTGAAGAGGTGGTGTTCGGCAGGATTACCACGGGAGCCGAAAACGATCTGCAACGTGTTACAGCCATTGCACGGCAGATGGTGACGCGTTGGGGGATGAGTGAGCGGCTAGGGACCATCTCATTTAGTGAGCGTCAGAGCCCCTTCCTCAGCGGTGGTAATGATAGCGGGGCACCTTCCAATTATAGCGAGGAGACGGCAGAAATTATCGATGATGAGGTTGCTCGCATTGTTAGCGAAGGCTATCAGAAAGCGGTGACTATTCTGACGACCTATCGCCCAACACTTGACCAGATTGCACGCGAATTACGCCGTCAGGAAACGATCGATGGCAAGCAATTGCATGCTATCCTTGAGGAGACGGGTGCACATGTGGCCTCTGCGCAAGCGCCCAAGCCATCACAGCCCGGCGTTGTGCTCGCACCACCACCGCCGCCACCGCCAATTCAACCGCCAGAGATCGAATAAGAGAGTAGTAAGATGTAGTAGTTTAGCAGAAAAAATGCAAGTGGAACATCCACTTGCATTTTTTCTGCTAAACTACTACGAATGGGAAATATCGTTATACTACATCTACGAAAAAGGGCTATAGTAGCTTATTCATCGCTTATTACCGCAGCTAGGTTCTGTAATTCATGATAGCGTAGGAGCCAGCAGCCGTAGTTCATGCCACCGCCAACAGCGGGCAGTGCCATCCATTGTCCATCTTGCAAACGTCCCTGACGTAGTAGCTCAACCAGTGCCGTAATAATACTGGCATTGGAGAGATTGCCATAGTAACGAAAGTTGTTCACGAGCTTATCCATCGTCGAGTCAGGCCAACCATGATCGTGAATCAACAGCTCACCCAGACGACGTGTAACGCGCGCATTGGCTTGGTGCGGCACAATATGTACCAGCTCATCGTGGCTCAACCCAGCATGGCGGCAAAGCACATCGACACTCTCGGCCATAGCGCGAGGAGCTTCGCGGTACACTTCTTTACCATTCATCTTGGCATAGCCAACCATATACTGAGTGAGAAGCTGCACCAGATCTTTCCCGCGTCCCTCTTTGAAAAGCTGCATCATTTTTAGATCGACTTCAGCCATCTCGATGACATCTTTACGTAGCGGAGTTTGGTAGTGCAGAGAATGCGCTTGGTGCGCGTCAGAACCGTTGATCACGTAGGTATCTTCATCGCCCAACTCTAACAAGAGAGCGGCAGCACCTTCGCCAAAGAGAGAACTAGCCTTCCAGTCAAGCACATTCATAATGTTTGGCAACAGACCTTCCGCAATCACTAATAGCACGAGCTTAGCGGAGCCAGCAGCAAGAATATCGGCACAGACCTGAAATGCCTCCGTCTGGCAAGCACAGGCACCTTTGAGCATAGTCGCTCGTATGGGGGGCAGGCCCAGGTGCATCTGCACCCAGCCAGCAATCGTGGGGAAACCGTCGTTATCAGAAGAAGAGGTGCCAATCACTGTATCTATCTCTGCAACAGCGCGTCCAGAGCTAGCAATAGCGCGTTGGGCAGCAATGACTGCCATATCTACCAGCGACTCATCGGGTGGCGCAGTGGGGTCATCAAGCAAACCAGGGGCATCGTTTCCAACCATCCTGCGGCACAGTGCTAGTGTACTGGCACGTACATGTCGTGTAGAGAGGCCCGTGACGCGTTCCAGGTCTTCTGCACTGCGAGGATCACCGAGGCGAGTAGAGATATAAGCAAAAAATTCATTAGTAATGATACCTTTGGGCGCATAGTTACCGATGCCAACAATACGAACTCTAGCTTTGGTATAAATATGCGGTACTATATAGGTATATGGGGGCCATTGCCCTTCCTGAGTGAACGTCATTGAACGAATAACCTTCCAATATTGAGGGATATCTGCTGACCTAAGTATAGCATATGTAGTTGAGTACGAGAAACCAGATCGCCAGAGAGGCAATCCCTCTCTAACGATCTGGTTCGTCAGGCTTAATTCAGCCATTGGCATTGTTTTTACCAGTTATCATCCCAACGGTTTGGGCGGCGGTCGCGCTTGCCACCATCGCGGCGGTCACGGCGATCACGGACACCGCTATTACCACCACCGCTGTTACTACCGCTGTTACCACCGCTATTGTCGCGGCGATCGCGGCGATCACGGCCACCACCGAAGTTGCTGCTGCCGCTCTGACTCACACTACTGTAGCTATAGGATTCGTCGCGGCGCGGACGTGCAGTCCGCTGAGCTTGGAAACAATCGTTGCAATAGACTGGGCGGTCTTCACGGGGAACAAAAGGAACTGACGTTGGACGACCACAGTTGGCACAAATAGCATCATACATTTCACTGCGCGATTGACGCGGGGCATAAGAGGACTGTTCGCCTCCTCGACGAGCAGCACGACAGTTTGGGCACCGACTAGGTGAGTGTGCTAAACCTTTAGTGGCAAAAAATTCCTGTTCGCCAGCAGTGAACGTAAACTCTTTACCACAATCACGACAGGACAGAATACGGTCGCGGTAGCCCTCGTTGGACATCATGGATGGTTTTTCCCCTTCTGAAATCGTCGTTCCGCTTACAATAACTTTTCTTCATTTGCTAGGATGGGACGGTTAAGATAGATCTTTTGTTCACTCTTGTGACAAAAGAACGAGTGCTAGCTCCATGTCATAGTTGGCTATGATTACTAGGAACTATCCTGGTGGTTCTCAGGCAGTGATTTCCTAAATTCCGGGTGGCGGAACGAAACCGGGGCTTCGGATATTACTAACCAGCGGAGAGTCTTACTCTCGAACCACGTATTCATTGTAACATATAGATATCAAAAATGCAGCACCCAAAATCAGTCTTGTTGCGTCTTCTCCCGATATTAGCGTCTCGCTTATCGCCTTAGTTTCTCGTTCCGTCTTTCTTCGTCTTTCTTCACAGCAATCGCCCTCTCTGCTGTCAATTCTGCTGTCAAAATTACGCTCTTACAATGGCCCTGAAAGGCGGTTCCTTGATACCTTCTGCCATCAATTTGAGCAGAAAAACCATTCTGAGTGTCTCGTTTTTATCCTGATACTGCTGTTCGTTCCTTGACAGATTATTCATGAAAGAGTATCTTAGGAGGGCAATCTATCCACACATATCGATTTAAGTAATTATCTTGGTAGACGTGAGGTAAGCATGAATAACAAGGTATCTTCTCCAAATATGTGGTCACTGCTCCGATGGCTCGTGCTCGCACTCTGTCCTCCTCTGGCAACATTGC
Organism: Chloroflexota bacterium; assembly: GCA_005879655.1. Next base: position 13,512 of record VBJK01000484.1, read on the forward strand.
TGCCCCAGGTGCAAGCATTGACACTGCACAATCGTCTCCTTGCGGCAGTCCTGATCGCCATCTATGAACTAATGCTTTTCCTTTTTTCTTTTGGGAACAAGATCTGGCAACAACTGGAACCACGTTGGGTCAGCCAGCTCGCTGACTGGATCGATCAACGCAAAGAGTGGATCGTGAGCCATTCCTACCGCCATTATTGTCAGTATCTTACCTATCAACACCGTGATGTCGATGTCAAAGGCCTCAGCGCGCAGGGTATCTATACACTGGCTCTAGAGCAGACCTTTGTGGAACTGAGTATTACGCCAACACCCGCTCATCAAGCGGTAGCAGATCCCATCCGCGTTGCTTCCACCTTGAAGGAAGGCGCACACCCTATCTACGACTACCTCTCTGCTCCTTCGCTCAAAGGTCAGCACCTCGTCATCCTTGGAGCACCTGGCAGCGGAAAGACGACTCTGCTCAAACATTTAGTCTTGACATGCCTCAAAAAGCGTGCGCTCTGGCACCCTTTCCGGGGGATGCACCGCTTCCCTGTGTTGCTCTTTTTGCGTGAGCATGTGGAGGCGATCAAGGCAAAAGCAGAGGAGTTTGCTCTGGAAGATGCCATCTGTGCCCATGCCCTCAAATGGTGGGAGCAGCGCTTAACCCCAAAGTGGACATGGGTAGAGCGCCAGATGATCCGTTATAGCGAGAAGGGGCGTTTCCTCATTACGTCTCGTCCTCATGGATATAAGAATATGTCCCTTCAAGGGGTGATGGTCCTCGAAGTCCGCCCGTTTACAGATAAACAGATCGAGCAGTTTATCAATAACTGGTATTTAGCCAACGAGATCATGAGTAGCCAGAAGAGTGATCGCGGAGTCCATCTCAAAGCAAAGAACGGTGCCAAGGATTTGCTACGACGGTTGCGCTCTACTCCAGCGCTCTACGCCCTAGCAGTTAACCCGCTCTTGTTGACCATGATCGCAACCGTGCACCGCTATCACGATGTGCTACCAGATAAGCGTGTTGCCTTGTATGCAGAGATCTGTGATGTTTTTCTAGGTAAGCGGGATGCAAGCAAGGGTCTCATGCTAGAACTGACAGCGGCGCAAAAACGCGAGGTCTTACAGCCTCTTGCCTATCATATGATGCAGAAGGGCATCACGGATATTTCATTGGAAGACACATGTCAGATCATTGCGCAACTATTAACCTCGGTGAATCCAGACATGAGTCCCTCTACCTTTGTCTCCCTCGTCGAGCAGACCAGCGGCTTATTTTTAGAGCGTGAGGTCGGCAGTTATACGTTTGCCCATCTTACCTTTCAGGAATACCTGGCGGCAGTCTATGTTATTAAAGAGCAAGGGCTAGGACAGGAACTAGCCGCGCAAGTCTCCAAGAGTTGGTGGCATGAAACGATCCGCTTGTATTGTGCGCAAACAGATGCAACGGATATTGTCACTGCCTGCCTTCGTGAAAGTCCTCCTTCAGTTTCTGCTTTGACGTTAGCGTGGGAGTGTCAGCAAGAAGCGCTCAAGTTGGATCGAGAAGTCCGATTGCAGTTAGAGCAGTTGCTCACGCAAGGCATAGAGGATGCTGACCAAGAGCATAGACATCTCGTTGCAGAAGTCTTACTTGCCCAGAGGAAACGACAGATGATCCCACTAGAGGATGGCATTTTTCTTGATACATCGCTGGTGACATATGCTGAATACCAACTCTTTCTCGACGAGCAATATGCGCAAGGGAAGTATCTTCAACCCGATCACTGGAACACGCTTTCATTTCTATCTGGTCAAGGGGATACCCCGGTGCTAGGTGTACGTCATCATGACGCACTGGCGTTCTGTCAATGGTTGAGTAAGAGAGATGCGGGACTATGGCAGTACCGATTACCAAACGAGAAAGAAGGTGAGCGCACCCCATTGAAAGCGGATAAGGGCATGAACTACTGGCTTGGGGAAGGTAAGTTATACGTGAAAGAGACACCATTGAACCTTAGTATAGTTCTTCCCTACTCCTTTGACTTTGGGTTGGATTCTTCTGTTCTCCTCAACATAGCTAATAGCCTCATCGACGAAAGTCGCCCTCACGCCCTCGACCTCGACCTCGACCTCGACCTCGACCTCGTCCGCGACCTCGTCCGCGACCTCGACCGCGCCCTCGTCCGCGCCTTCAACCGCATTCTCTCTGATAGCCGAACGCTTGTAGCTAACTTAATAAAAAAAGGTGCTCCAGGAGAAGCTATCCAGGCGCTTCGCCAATACACGTCTAACCTAAGTTATCTTCTTGCCTCCTTTTACTTCTACCTCTCAGTTCTGGAGGAGAGATCAACACAACAATCAAAAAAGCGATTTTTGTTCTTGAGGAAACTGAGACCACACCAAAAAGGTTCCTTAGAGGTATTAGGCAATACGTATCTTCTCATCTATGTGCTCAGCGTTATGCTCAAAGGGCGTGCCAAAGGCAGCATACCAGCTTGGGAAGGGATTTTGCTGGTGAGAGAACAGAAGAAGGTTGAGAGAGAAAAATCCTGATCTCTAGAGTTTTTGTATTGGGTGCAGCTTTTGGGCAGATCCTTGAACAGTGTCGTGCATGACTTGTAAAGGAGCGTTGGCTCTGACGGGCGTTCGGTACCGAATTAAGTACTCTACATCGATGCTACTCACTCCCAAAGCACGCTCATTGCGCGACACCGATCCCTGAAAAATGCCATGTGAACCAACAATACCCACATGATCATCACCAACGCACAATGCCCACTGACCCTAACCCGCAGTACTGAGCACCCTTTCATCTCCCTCGTAGTGCGTCATTATGATTCTTTATGGTTTTCTACTCAACAAGAAAGGACCAACTGCATGACCACAACTTCTACAACAATCCATCACCTCACGCCACGGGATAAAATCTGTCTTGAGTGGATAGGCATGCAATATGCGATCCGACTCGACCAACTCAGGCGACTCTTATTCCGTCATACCCCAGAGCCTGACTGTTACAAATGTAAGTCCGGCACGGATTGCGTCTCCCTGGATAGAGCCTATGAACTCATCAAGAAGTGGTTCGAGATGGGACTGATCGAGAAAAAGATCATCTTGCATGGCGATAAACTGTGAATTTGGCTCTCTAGGGCGGGATTGCGTGAACTGGAGCTGTCATTCAACTAGAGTGGTGCGCCAGCTTCCGGCACACTTCCCCATTTGTTCTTCATTAACTAGGTGCGTTTGGCTATTGAAGCCAAACGGCCCAACGACCACTGGATGTCCGAGCGCCAGATAAGATCGGAGGCACCGCGCTTTGAGAAAGGCGAAAAGCGGCCTCACACTCCTGATGCCATTTTGACCAATGCCGCCAACGGCAAAGTCACGGCCATCGAGGTTGAGCGATCGACAAAAAACGACGACGAACTGGAAGACGATCTGCGTGAGCTAGCTGTCTCCTACAAGTCCATCTGGTACTTTGCCAGTAGCGCGACCAGACGCAAAATTGAGCAGATGCTAGAAGGCTTCACACTAGAGATGAAAAAGCCGTTTGTGTTCTACAACTTGAAGGAGTATGGCAATGACTACAAGATCTCATAGCTACCAACCACCCGTCAGCAGTGATCCATGGTGGATGCTGCTCTGTGCCCTTTTTGTGATCGCACTCTGCTTGCTAGCACTGCCTGCCATCATCATCGGGTTTCTTATGCAGCGCGTCATGACCCGGTTACTCTCCTGCCTATGGAGCTTCGGCATTTGGGTTATCCTGCTTATTCCATGCGTCTACCTCCTCACCCAGTGGTATCAGCATGGCTTGCAAGCAGCG
>VBJK01000484.1:17358-18973 GCA_005879655.1 Chloroflexota bacterium
GCAAGTACGTAGCTTTGGCGGGAGCCTCGTGATTGCGGCACAAGGCTACGCTGCTCTTGGCTTGCCAGAGTATGCCCATCGTATTCTCGACTCCTGCTCAACCTATATTCTGCATGCTTGTAGCGATCCCATGCCTATTATCGAGAAGCTGGCAAAACGCTCCGACTGGACACCTCGTGGTCCGAGGACGAGGAAGGTGTAGCAAAGAAGCACACCAGGGTCACATGGGACTGGAAGGTGCCGGTCAACGCGGTCTTGCAACAAGAGGTTGGGCAAGCCTTCTGGATCTATCGTGGCCGTGCCCAGCATGTGCAAACAGCGCAAGTTACCCTCACGCAGGATCAGATACGTGAGGCTTAGCAAGTGATCCGCCAGCAGGAAGCACAGAGCCGTACGTTGCTCGCAAGGAAAGAGCCAAGCCCAGAGGCTAAACCTGCGCCGACAGGCAAGAGTGTGACAGGAACAGCTCAGGCACGAAGGCACGCCCCAAAGCAAAAGAGTCAGCAGGCGACGAAGGTCGTTTCTGTTGAGAGAGTACCAGCGGCAGTTGTTGCTCCACCATTGCAAGTCATGCCGGAGGTTTCTCCTCCACCAATGCCTACACCTGATCCCAGAGTGCCAGGTCAGGATGGTGATGATGAGCCAGATCGGCTCTAATTCTAGCATAGATGCGGGCATTTTCGGCACAGTATCGAGAAGGACTGGCCATGCGCCTGTAGGGTAGCTCCTGCCTACGCTGGCCAGGGCGACTTCTCTCTACGGATGTGGACCGAGAGATGGCGTGAGTGATCCATATACTGTTCGTTGGTGAGAAGGACGCGGTTCTTCTTCATTTTGCTTGGCCTTTTTCCAGTGATCGGCGTTACCCAGTGGAGGCGCATGGGGGCGAACCACATCGATGTGTGGGTACTTCATTTGGTACCGAAGATCAGTCAGGACCAAATACGACCATTTTCTTACGGCGACGCAGCGACAATTCAATGCTCATGAACAGTTCAACCACTGTGACTACTGGGTCTTTCGCGTCTTAGATACATAACTAGGAGCTACACTTTCATAATATACAGCCCCTTGCTCATTTCGACGCATAGTGCTATAATTTGCTGCGTTAAAATGGAGATACTGAGACACATTAAAAATAGGAAGGCGATGGTGGGCTATTGCCTGCCTTGTAGGCTAGTAAAGATACATTTACGATAAAGTGTGTTTTTGGAGTAAAAATGAGGCTTAAAAAAATTAACATCAAAAGGTTTAGAAGTATTGAAAACCTTGAGATAAATGATTGTGGAGCGTTCAATGTTTTGATTGGTAAAAATAATACAGGAAAGTCAAATATACTCACAGCTATTCAGGCTTTTTTTTCCTACATCACTCCTGATAGAATTGGCACTCTTGCCTCGCTCAACTTAATAGGCAAAACGGTTGATTTCTATGGAAAAGCTAAAACTCTTTCTCCCATAGAAATAGCCCTTACCTTTTTACTGACCCTTACAGAGAGGGATTCCTTGGTACAGGATATTATTGCAGATGCACCACAAATGAGAAATGCACTTGAGGGCATTGATCCATCATTGCATATGACTATTACTCTTACTATTAAACCTCCTCCGCCACC
>VBJK01000287.1 GCA_005879655.1 Chloroflexota bacterium
AGACGGGCCAATGCCTCTGCAACATAAGTGGATATGACGTGACCGGCGTACTTAACTAGCTTGCAGTACCCTCAGACGGGCCAATGCCTCTGCAACCGCTCCTGTGTATCGTGTCCAGTCTCTAATTGTTCAACTTGCAGTACCCTCAGACGGGCCAATGCCTCTGCAACAGACAGTCAAGCCCGTCTGGCTTGCGCCTACCAGATCTTGCAGTACCCTCAGACGGGCCAATGCCTCTGCAACTCCGAGCAATGTGTACAATGAGTCATTGTCAACGAACTTGCAGTACCCTCAGACGGGCCAATGCCTCTGCAACGTGCTGATCCCTGATGTCGATGGCAGAGATCTGTGACTTGCAGTACCCTCAGACGGGCCAATGCCTCTGCAACCGCCGTAGCTGCAAAGAAAGAGGAACCCTCTCAAGAACATTTTTCTCGATCAAGGCCGTCTCTTAAGCCGCTCAACACGTCGCTTTTCAGCTAGCTCTCCCTTGCAGTATACCAGACCCCCCACTTTTTCGCAAACTGTTTTTTGTCCAAAAAGAGGGGGGATTTGCGAAGCGTTTTACATTGCTTTACGAGGAAATAGATATTTTTCATGACTACCTGCTACGAAAAATAAGACTCATGAGTGGCTCCCAAGTCGATTTGCGAATCATCGCCCCAGGAGCCACTCGTCTACCTCACTTTTCCTCGTGCAAAATCATTTGACATGTTAGGCATCATTCGGTTAGAATCACGTGTGTCAGGAGAGGTGGAAGCCTGGTTCAAGTTTGCCCTAACCTATCGATCCGTCTTAAGATACTGCATTTAGACAACATCGTTACAAAAACCAACTGACATACCCGAATCCATCACCTGTGTCTTTATCGTTTAAGATACTGCATTTAGACAACATCGTTACAAAAACGGCGAAACTCGCAGGTGGCACAGCGACCTTGTGCCGAGGTTGGATCAGGCATTTCCTGACGCTGCACCAAGTGCCGGATATGGCTCACTGTTTGTACGACCTTTTTGCGCAAGAGCGGTGTGATCACAACAGCCTCAGCTCTCCTTTGAGGAATCGAGTAGATGAAGCCTCTCTTGACTGGAATGTTCCAAGCTTCTTCAAGCAGGAGAGCATAAGCTGCCAGTTGGAGTTTGAAGTGCGCTCCTGCTTTTTGCTCAGAGTCCTTATACTCGACGACGATAGCTTCAGCTCCCAATGCAGTACGTGACGGTGTTACGATGGCGAGGTCAATGCGTGCCGTCAAGCCAAGCCTTTCTGATTGCAGTGCCACATGAAAATATCGTTCGCCCTCTTCAAGCTGGTAGTGCCGCAGACTGCGCCGTTCTTCTCGATCTTCTTCTTCCTCGTGGCGGCGTATCCCTTCTTCCATGAGAAAGGTAAGTGGTCGTATCGTTGGCAGGCAATAGCGATAGAAGACAATGCGCGGACAACAGGTATATTGCTTGAGATCCGTCACTTCTACGAGCCAGTTTGTCATGCTTGCTCAACCCCCTCTGATTGCAGGAGGATGCGTCGCCCCAGCCAGCTTTTCTCGTCGAGAGGGTAGAGTTGGACGCTTGCTGCATGCTTGCCGATTCTTCTTTCTATCTGGAGCCAGAGTTCTCGTTGGTGTGTCTTGCTTAACTCACCAAGGAATGCGCTGTACTGGATACGCTCTAAGCCATAGTCGAGGCAGGCGTCCGCTACTTTAGTGCGTACGCCATCGTGGGAAATATCATAAATTAACAGATAACGCATCTCTTCTTCTCCTTACCAACCTGCGACAAATGGTTCGTAGTGAGGGCGGTCGTTCCGCAGGAAAAGTGCAAGATGACGCGCTTGACTTTGAAGAATAAAACGGAGCGCCTGCCGTTTCTTTTCATAGGTCTCGCTACTCTCCAAACGCTCAGTGATCTTTTCTGCGATCTTCCTGCGAGTGGCTTCTGTGAGCAGACCTTGCTCGTCTTGCTGTAGAGGTACATGCTTATTGACCAAACCGATAATGGTGCGATCAACGATCGTCTGACGAAATTCTTCGATGCAGTCCAAGACAAGGCTTGGTTTGCCTGGACGGTCGGTGTGCAGAAAGCCGCCAAATGGATCAAGGCCAGCAAGCGTCAATGCATGTTCTATTCGCCCATATAAGACGCCATAGCCGTAATTGAGTGCTGCATTGAAGAGATCAGTTGCCCCTTGCGTTTCGCGCCCTGGCCATGCCAACTCGCCAGGAATGATGCGCCCGACCATCGCCCAGTAGCGCTGAGCAGCTCGGCCTTCCACAGAGAGCATTTGTTCTCGGATATCATCGATCTTTTCTGCATTAAGTTGCTCTAATTCGTGGAGATAGTCCCGCATTTCTACTGCAACGAGCATCAATTCTTCATACAGCGCTGGATTCGTCTCTTTGCGGTATTTTGCCATATAGCGTAACAGGTTGCCTTGATTCGCTAGTTTGCCGGTGACGAACGCTTTGGCGGCTGCTATCCCCATTTTGCCCTCACGCCCACTCAAGAAATAAATAGGAATCCCTTCTTCGCTACAGGTACGAATCACATCACTAGAAATACTCACACCTCCATCAACAATAATCACCTGTTTGAGGTGAATGAGTGGTACCTCTGTTATAGTCTTTCGCTCTTGCATAACACGTAAGCGCCCCTGATGCTTACCAAGGAACGATCCTTTGCCTTCCACAATAAGTTCCATAGTTTTTCCCCTTTGTGCATTTTTACTTGACTCATTAGGATTTGCTGTGTATACTTCCCCTTCCGGGCAGGCGAGAGTCAGTGTCCTTTCTCGACCCGCTTGAGGGTACTGAAACTTGATTGTTGCCGCATATTTCTCATGCGCTTTCGCCTCCACATTACAAAAAAATTCCGCAACCCCCCTTACGGAATTTCTTGTGCACAGACCCATGATTGTGCATGGCATCAACTTGTAGTACCCTCTGACGGGCCAATTTCTCTACAACTCCCTTGGAGTTCCTCTCTACTTCAGCAATGATGTGATATTTATCCCGAAGCTTCGATGCGATACCAACCGTTGCCTTTCACACAGTTTTTGCCCACATGAATCAGCTCTCCCCAAACGAGCAACTCGTGGAATGGTGCCAGATCTCCAGCAAAGGTTGCGCGGCCCATGAGACCTCCGATGGCTGTATGCTCTCTCGTGCGACGTGAGTAGCTGCTTACCTGTTCCCAGTGTGTCGCGTCCTCAATGCAACGGACGTGCTCAGCAAGATCAACAAAGTGCCTCCTCTCGTCAAAGGATTGCCCTTGCCCATCGCCATATTCCGCACGCAACGCACTCAAGCGTTCAAGCAGACGATGGATCAACGGTCGAAACTGGACATGCTGCATTGGTTGCTCTTGATCCTTAATACGCGTTGGTGTCAGGAAATGGAGCGTTATCTTTTCCTTTGGTAACGTGGCCGCCTTTGCTTGCACATCAGTGGCGGTCACGGCAAGCGTCGCTGCTTCAACCTGAACCTTGCCTGCTTGATAGATGATCTGGCGTGCTCCACTGAGTGGATGGTAGCATTCAACCCGCTTGACCGTAAAACGCCCTCTTTTGCCATCTTGATCTTCTCTATGCTTTCCTAAACCTGCTGCTTCAAATGCGCTCATTGAGAGCATGAGATATGGCAATAATCGGATAATACTGCCGAAGAGAGTCAGACCGAATGTCAGCTGCTCCCCCGGAGCATAGCATCGTGCTCCGGTCTGCGGTGGTATGATGATATACGGGCGTGGGATATCGCGTCCACGTGGGTTGTCCTCACGCAGGGGGGCAACGAGCGCGCTCACCGGACAGAGCGCTTGCAAAGGACATTGGGCACACAGAGATGCTGCTTTATTCGTACAGAAGCGCCTCCATATGGCCTCAAAGAGATTCCCGCGTAACGCTGCTCCACTATGCTCATTCACCTCCAAAGGTGTTACAACCTCTGTGATGAAGAGGAGGTGATGTGTCACGAGATCATCCATGCTCTTCCTCCTATTCTGGCTTGATATATTGGTACCAAGAGTAGCTACGACTAGAACGTGTCAAGCGATAGGGAAGGACAACGTGGTGTATGATACGCTCTTTGCCCACGGTGATACGCTCCCCGCTATAGATATTGGCACGCTGAAAGGTTAAACTCTTGCCACAGTCGTCGAGCATCTGGAGCGTTCCTTGCAGCAAGAACGGTTGTTGATATTCTGGAGTCAAGTTGATGAAGCGCTCTATTGGCAGTGCTTGCTGCCATTGTGGTAGCTCCAGAAGCTGGATGAACCCTCCACGTTTTCCAAGATAATTGAGACCTACAAGCAACCGTTGTAGGTCTTGAGCATATGCTGCTCCATCAGGAACGCTTAGCGCGAGTCGCAAAGGATCGCGGTAAAAGACATACTCACGGTAAGCAATGGTCGAATAGAGTGGGTATTGCCCCCGCTCAAGACGATCTGCCTGCTTCTCACGCAGACGTGCTTCAAATTCCTCACGCGTCTCTTCCTTCTTCTGCGACTCCTTTATTTCGACCGGACGCCGGATTTTGCTAAATCCTTTCATAACGACAAGGTCATGCGGCATCTCTAGCCCAAGAGAGAGGTCACGTAAAGCAGGAAACAATCGTTCTCCGGCGGCTAATCCCTGTGTGCGGATGGCGACATCGAGCAACGCCATCTTGATCGCATAGGGTGTGGGGACAAGTAATGTCTTGCCCCCGGATGAAGTTGCCGCCGCTGGCTTGAGTGAGAATGGTGCTACTGGAAGGTAGCGTGCCACGAGCCACATAGATGCAAACGGTGAACTGGAATCGATGAGCGCACGCATTTGTGTAGCGAAGTCGCTGATCGTCTCGAACGAAGAAGCATGCACGACTGGCGGCTGATTTCCATTGAGCGCTGTAACAATCGTCTTGACTTGCTCACGGTATGACTCTGTATCGTCTGGACCCCCAATCAGCGGGCTGATGAGGGGTGCTGGTGTGATCCCCTGGCTGGTGGTGATAATGCCTTGCAACGCCACGACATGCGGCAATTGTGTCGAGCGCATGGCTCCATTCAACTCAAGAAAGGTGTGCAGGAGGCTCTCAAGCAGCAGAGAGGCACGCAGCTGGCGTTCCTGCTCAGTGAGTGCATACTGCTGCTTGATATCATTGTAGCCGATGCGCGAGAGTTCCAAGTGGCAAACAAGGGCGTAAACACCGCTAGAAGCGGGGCGATGAAAAATACTCTGCCCCAGGTTAGCCCCACTCTTTTGCCCTTCAGCATCCTGTGCCCGCTTATCACTACCCCGCTCGGAGACATACTTCACATGCAGGTAGGTATCGGTCTGCACGCGGCCTGGTAAACCCAGGACCCAGCCGAACTCACTGATTGATTTGCGCGGTGTTGAACGGCCTTCCGTCACCAGAATACCCGCCACATCATCAATGGCACACGTTGTGAGCATCTGATCGATGAATTCGCCATCGTGCATACTGGCATTTTTGAGAAAGTCTTTGTCGGCATTGATACGATTAGCGTTGAAGCGCTGGCAACTCTGACACAAAGAGACGCGGCTCACTCTTGCGTGGTGATAGAAGTGCTCCATCAAAACATGTTTGAGCATATCGCCAGAAATGGCATTGACACTGTAGAGCTGACCGTCATGTCCTATAATCTCGACCATGCGTGTCTGGATCTGGTTTCCTTCACTACTTTCGTTGTTTAGACTATGTCCTTAATAAATAGCTATTGGGTGATCTCATTATCTGATGGTTCATTGGAAGCATGATCATTGCGTGAAGCTTGGAAGGTATCACGCGCATAGCCATAGGCAACAAGCATGGAGCCAATTAACTCCGGTGAGCCGGAGCGGTCGATGAGTTTGGCAATCTCGTCAATATGCTCAGTGGCAATTGAGACACGCAGATTACGCTTATAGCGTTCTTCCCTGGTTAGTGTATATGACGCTTGTTTGTGGATATGGGCCAGAGCGCGTGCCGCTTTCTCCTCCTCACGTGCGGTTTCGCTATTGTACTGAAACAAGAACTCAGCTAGGGCACAGAGAAAGTCATTGCGATGATGGACTTTGCGCATCAGCTCTTGGCCCAACCCATAGCGGACTTCGTAGGTACGATCATTTTGCTGTGACGAGCGGTATTGTGCTGTCACCGTTGCTTGCCGGATCGCGTAGGCAATACGCTTAAAACCAGTATTACTTGTAATATCAGTTAATGCGATATTGTTCTCCTGTTTATTCATAAGCAATCTCTCCAATGCTGTTGTGGTGAATTGTGGGATA
>VBJK01000288.1:0-2286 GCA_005879655.1 Chloroflexota bacterium
CGATCTGCTTTCTCTACCATTAGAGCAATTAGGACTTACCATTGCTTCAGGGGAAGCACGTGATGAATATGTTCCTTCAATTCGACGGCAATATACATGTGTCTTGAACTGCGCCGGAAGATACCGTGCTCTCCTCTACATTCCGGCTCCTTTCCTCGTAAAAGCAAACCCTGCTAGGGTGAGCGCTCTCAGGAATATAGGCTCATCATTTCCGAAACGCTCAACACTCATTATTTTCTCTAATACTTCAAACACTCCAACAAAAGACTCTAAAAATGTTATGAACAAACAATGGCTACATGAACGAGAAATTCGTGCTATCTGGATACCAAAGCTCGATATCGAAGACTTGACCACGATGGATAGAGAGGAACAGAGGCGTTGGTTTGCTGAAGACCTACAACTTCAGGAATTGATAGAACAAGTAGAACAACCAATATCCGTGCAGAAGATGGACGGCAACGACACTGAAACACTCGCTCAGATTATCGAGAGCCTCCCCCAGTTAATTGACAATCCAGGCAGAGGTTGGCGAATATTGCTAGAGGGTGCGGGACTCAAGATGATTTGTAACGAATCCATTATTCAAGGAACTGCTAGTCAAGTGGCACGAGAACTCATAAGATGGTTAAAAATACGCGCTCGTTTGCCAGAGAAGCAAGAATGTGAAGTACTAGGTTGGTTACTTCTTCATATTCTAAAGTTCCCTAATATCTCTTCCGCTGAACAAGAAGCGATAAAGAGAATTACCAGGAAACACCAACTTATTCCTGATCTATGGCCACTATAAGTGAAAGGAAAAGAGATGCTTACTTCACAAGATCAACAGGAGCTAATTCGTATTATTGAGAATCTGTATGATTTCACTGATGGGGGAAACCGCACCAGACGTTTGTTATTAACGCAGGCAGGTCTTCGTCAGTATGTACCTGTCATCGATTTATCTGGTACAGCGAGTATAGTAGCTCAAGATATTGTTGGGCAACTGGAGGCGAAAGGTTACCTTGTTCCAGAACGCCCAAATTATCATGCGTTAGGAGCACTACTCAGTTACTTGCTTACTACTGTAGGGATCTCCTATGAACAATCACAATTTCTTGCTCGCTTAATTGTACGTTATTCATTAGTAATCGACACTACCTATATTAACGAACTCCGCAGCCAGTACAATATTTCGGATGTCCCGATTTCGCCATCTGTTCCTGCACTTGTACAAACCTCACTACCCACGACACTTCCCAAGACAGAAGAGCCGACTTTTCGTATCTTCTCGCTAGATGAACAAGGCTTTGAACGCATCATTAACTCCCAAGACAATTTCTTAGATCTCTACTTATCGTATGCCAGATTGAACATCGGGTAGGAGCCAACATAGAAGAAAAAGCCATAGGGACAGATTTTTTAATCGGGCCAGATCTCCTGTTAACCAACCAGCATGTAGTGGCCGACCGGAAGCACCTCAGTGAGATTGTAGCACGCTTTGGTTACCAAGCCGATGGGAATGGAGTACCTCTACCCGGACGGGAAGTTCCTTTTCAGCCCGACTTCTACTTCTCCAGTGACTCTTCTTCGCTGGATTATGCATTACTGCGCTTGCAAGACGAGCCGTTAAAGCATATTGCTGTGCGTAGCGATGCAGGTTACTTATCCTACCTCGACTGGATTTTGCAAGGAAAACATCGAGGGTACTTAGTACTAGCAGAGCGTTTCATTAAGGAACAGGACCGTCTTAACGTTCTCCAGCATCCTGACGGAAAGCCTATGAAGTGTGTTTTAACTCAGAATCATGTAGTAATCGACATGACAGAGACAAGGGTGCAGTATGTTGCAGACACCATGAATGGCTCATCAGGCTCTCCAGTGTTCAACCAGAACTGGGAAGTTGTTGCCTTGCATCACAGTGGCAAACCCTATCCGCCAGATTCAACAAAGGACGTACCGAAGAAGGCTTGGAAAGGACATTTTCGCGTCAACGAAGGTATCCCAATCCGAGCCATATTGAAGGATTTTCGTGAAAAGGGACTTGACCGTTACTTACCACAACCTTAGTCCGTTACCATCGCAGGGCCAATTACAGTATTAGTCCAAGCAGAAGCCCCAAAGCTCACTCGGCACTCACTGGGGGCTTCTGCCCCGATCACAACATGTTTCCCGCGTAAATGATGAGAGGCAATTTACGTGTGACGGCAAAGTACCCACCAATCACATCATTGACTATTTCCCGATTTCAATCCTCAGCGACCAATTTGGGCCGCTGCTACGCTTCTAGAGTCATGCTGTGCCTTC
>VBJK01000288.1:2294-4774 GCA_005879655.1 Chloroflexota bacterium
TTCAAAAAGACGAAAAAACCTCCCAGTTTTGCTCCGCAGGGTTCTCGCCATCACTTAGTCCCACCCCTCATCGTCCTCATACGGTTCTGGACCTCTGCGATTCAATATAGCGTTCATTTCGATTTTACCTACCCAATGTAAGAAAGCCTCTCAAGCAGAGTGAGGGGCCTTCCGTCGTTCTGTTTGCTCTACAAAAATACAATGAGTTAATTACCAGCCTGTCTCATCTCCATCTTCTGGTCCTGTGCCGCCAGCAGGATTGCTCCCAAAAACCAAACTCATGGTGCCTCCAAAATGTGACTAACAACGATCAAAAGTTCTAATATTAGGATACCATGCACTCTACTGTTTTGCAATGCTTGTTTGTAGTACATTCTGGCTATCCTTTCAACTCAGAAAAGTCTTTTTTCTGTAAGCGAGTAATGCGTTCAAACAAATTCTGATCACAGGCAAGGTTCCGTCGCTGTATGGCTGGTTGCAAAATGTGCAATTCTTCCATATCGTCCAGATTATTTGTTCCAATAGAACCGACGAACAACCGCTCTATAGAATACTTTGCCAACGCGCTGGTCACTTCTCGATAGCCTTGGAGGTACACGCGATCCTTCGCATTGCACACACCTGCTGCAGTCAAGTCGGGCACGCCCCGGAAAGTTCGCATCACTCGTCTAAAAGTCATGCGTTGCGCAACCAGCTTTGCACTCTCAACGGTTTTGTAGTACCCAGAAGCTATTTGTCCTGCAAGAAGCACGTTTGAAAGAAACGCGAAGAGCGACTCGAAAGAGTGAGGAGGGGTAAGAATCCCTTCAGCAAGTCCTGGCGCAAGGGTCTGAATCCAGGTTTGTGCTTTTTGTCCAAGGCTCTGTGCCTCCATCATCTCATCCACTGCATAGATTGCAAGACCTTCCTCAACAGGCAAGTAGTCACGTGTACCAGAACTGAGCAGTGCGAGCCGTGATTGCTTCCCTGCAACGGAACGCAACATGTGGGTTTCCACCTCTTCCGCTAACAGCCCTGCGACTGAAAGGACGCTAGAATCCTCTCCCGTCGGAAGATAAAGGATACATTGATCAAGATCAAGAGAAGTGGCATCCCGATTTGCCGATGGAATGATGCGCCACTCGGTAAAACCATACTCGCTCAGAACTTCTTCATAAAAATGCTGGATAGCACGAGGAGAAACGTGTGTTTCACTCCACATCTGCACCTTAGCAGGATCTCTCTTCTTGATCGGGGCTTCTTCATAGTGGAGAAAGTCTGCCGCAGACAAGTTCCATTGCTTCAATTGCTTAAGGACTGTGCATGCTGCTTCATTTGCGAGTGGATGTTTCTCGGCTCGCAAAAGCATGGTAAAGAGTTCCCGCAAGGCGATAGCCATTTCTTTTTGAGAAATGCGTCCATAGAGAGCTTCATTGCAAGTACGAATGGTGTCGAGGTCCCCTTTATACGTAGCCTCTGCCAAACGAAGATGGAGCAAATGTTCCTCGATCTTGCGGGTATACAGACGACGCACAACGACATTTTTCTCTGCTTGTTCTATTCGCTCTTGCAAGACTAAAAATCTCTGCTTATGTGTATGGATGTCGTCTAGATCAAGGGCTGGATACCAGAGGGAGGGAAGACGACCTTCGCTCACACTTTGCTTGAACTCTCGATCTCGTGACTGTTTAACCAGACGCGCTAATCGTTCCCAAACAGCGGGATCATGGTGATATGGAAACCATTCTTTCCACAAACGCTCTTCTTCCTCTGAAAAGGGACCAGCTTGCTCAAGCTTAGAGATGTCATTATATTGTGTAAGCGAATGATATTCATGGTACCACTCACTATCCAATTGATAACGAACGGTAGATTCTCGAATGGCTTGAATACGAGCGCAGAGTTGGTTGGCCTCAAAACGATAGGTGTTGCGATCACCACTCAACAGTGGCAGAGCTTCTTGCGCGAGTTGGTAGGCTTCATCCATGCGCCCCTGAATCTCGCAGATTTGTGCTCGTTCGACGAGGAGCATTTCTTTATTTCTGGGAGTAGAAGGACTCCCAGGCTGAAGAAGAGCGACCGCCTTATCACTTTTTGTCTCCGCATCCTTGTACTTCCCCAGGGCTGCGAGGATTTTTGCATATTCACCATAGGAGACTGCGAGGGAGTTGGGGACATTTGCCTTTTTCTGGTCTTTTAACTCAAGACATTCAATGATCGCTCTCTCTGCATCCTCTAAGCGTCCAAGCATACGTGAGTAATAGGCCAGATCATTCCATGCTTTGGCTATCTTGAACTGATAATGGCGCTCTTGAATTGGTAATGCATGTGAGAGACCTATGGTATAGGTGGCTATGACTTCAGTGAGGATCTCTACGCATTCGCCGTACAAGCGTTTTGCTTCTTCCGGTTGATTGGTCTCAACTGCGTAAGAACTCCACTGGCCTAGCAGGTGAGACTTACTATGCAAGTAGGAAGCACGATCCTCTGGCATTACCTCT
>VBJK01000085.1 GCA_005879655.1 Chloroflexota bacterium
CATTCAGGATCAGGCTGCTAATAAAGCCAATTACTCCGCTATTCATGCCCCAGAATAACACATGATCAGCCCAAGGCCACAGCGAACGACCTCTCGCCGTTGCCTCACGAATCAGGCCAAAGAGCGCATTGGTCATCACGCCAACGAAGACGCTGTGATCTAACGCAACCAGCAGATTGCCAGGAAAATTGCCATTGGGGTAGAGGTTAATGATGGCACCGACATCCAGGTATGTGCCTAAGCCGGTCTCGAATAGAATGAAGAGCACACTTATAGCGAAGAAACGCGTACTGTTCTGACCTAGCCAGTTTAAATGTATTAGTCGCGGAGCCAGCCGTATCATATAGATGATTATAGCAGTTAAGTTAAAGAGCAAGTTCAAGCCGAACAATGGCGGCAGATTGAATAATAAAGCGATAATTAGGGTGATACCAGCTAGGAAAATTAGTGTAATTTGTATCAGACCGGCAAGCGGCAATTTATCCGTGCGAGGTATCAAGCTTTGCTCGCTCAGTGCCATACCGATGAGGATCAAATATCCTGTCACCAAGATCGCTGGATGAACTGCAAATGCGGCAGCTGGCAATAATGCTGTATTGGTGCGCTCTAATGAAACGGCCTGGACAGCTAGGATAGCGAGGTGAGGAATGCCCAGACGCAGTTTACCACTACGTGCAATGATCCAGCCGAAGAAGCCGAGAAAGACTAGTAATGTTGGTATGCCAAAGACGGCACGGGCAATAAGGTTGCCGCTCAGAAACGCCAGAACGTATATAGGAAGAGTAACGGCAGCAACTATACTTAATACACGCAGGTACATACTCTTTGCTGGAATTGTTGTGTCTTCGCCAAAAAGATACAGTGCAATAGCAAAGACGCTCAACGTGATCCAGCCCAGCGTCCCTGCATGAACATGCGTGAGTATAACTCGTTGGCTTAATTTTACCACTTGCTGACCATTCACAATGCCGATAACTACAGTCAGGACAAATACAATCATTGCTGATAAGAGTAATAGATGAAGCTCCCAACGCCATGGGCTATCCTGAGTCTTCCAGGGATTAACAGGGGCTTGTTGGTCCATGTTGTACCTCTCCTTATGCTTCTTAGAAGAACAGTTTACGATTAATACGTCTGTATAGCAATGGGAGATCATTGGTGCACTGAGAAAAGATACCGTAAAGTTAGTAAGAGAACGTAGCTGCGCAATTTATTGCGCTATGTACCAAATATCCGTAGCTGTGCATTGCGCAGCTACGGATATTTGGTACATAGCGCAATAAATTGCGCAGCTACGGGACGTGCTACGGCTCTCCTCAGTCTAGACAGCAGTCTGGAAGAACTTCTCAATCTGTTCTAGTTCGCTCTCTTTCAGGCGAAACTCAGCGGCGGGCACAAGCTCCTCCACCTGTAGGGGGTTGCGGAAACCAACGATAGCGCCGGTGACAGCTGGATGACGCAGTGTCCAGGCAATAGCCACCACGCCAGCTGGTACGCCGTGTGGATAACCAATTTCGGTGAGCAAATTCGCCAATGCCAGGTTACGCGAGAGCTGTGGCTCCTGGAAATCGCGTGCTTGTTTGCGCCAGTCATCATCGGGTAGTTGTGCTATACGTTGCTTCGACATCATGCCGCTTAGCAGACCAGACTCCATGGGAGAGTAAACAATGACGCCGATGCCCTGCTGCTGACAAAATGGCAATATATCCCGCTCAGTATCGCGGTTCAGCAAGGAGTAGGGTGGTTGCGATGAAGCGATAGGGGCAATCCGCTGGATACGTCGCATCTGCTCTACAGAAAAGTTGGAGACGCCGATGGCGCGCACTTTACCTTCTTTTTGCAGTTCTGCTAATGTACGCCAGCCCTCTTCAATATAAGCGTCGGGATTGGGCCAATGTATCTGGTACAGATCAATGACATCAACACCAAGCCGCTTCAGACTGGCCTCCACTTCGCGCCGGATCGAAGCTGGGTGCAGATTATTACTCACTTCCCCTTTATCATTCCAGACTAACGAACATTTCGTGAAGATATAAGGCTTCTCCCTGCTCTCCTTGACTGCTTTCCCGACAACTTCTTCCGAATGTCCCATGCCGTAAATAGCTGCCGTATCGATCCAGTTGATGCCAAGATCAATGGCGCGATGAATGGCTTGGATCGATGCTTGGTCGTCTTGTTCGCCCCAGGTCAATCTGCCCTTATTCCCACCGATGGCCCAGGCTCCTACTCCGATAGGGGTAATGTGCATATCGGTCTTCCCCAATTGGCGTGTCTGCATAAGTATTCTTTTCCTTCCTTATATCTTTACTCTTTGCTATCTGTACTGCTACCAGTAATACGCCACACTTAGCAATTCCGTTACAGCATGACAGAACAATTAGCCCGCTCAAGGCAGTTAGCCGCCTAGGGCATCGAGCAGAAGATCACCTTCTTCGGGTGTGATGCGCCCCTCGGCGATCATACGCAAGACGGCCTCGCGCTCTTGTTCAAAGTTGTTTTGGCGTGTATTGGCGCGGGTGGCACGTTGACCCGTGCGGCGTGCTTGCTCCTCAGCTCGCCGACGCTGCATCTCAGCGAGGCGTTCGGCACGACGAGTCTGGGCTTTGGCGAGGCGTTCGGCACGACGAGTCTGGGCTTCTGCAAAACGTTGTGCATGGCTGACATGATCTTTCGTGTGACGCGTAAAATCTTTGCCAAAAGTGGTAATCGCATCATGAACAGCTGTATTGATATCACGTCCTAGTTCATTGCCCCACTGTGCCATCTCTTGTCCAAAGTCACGTCCCCACTGACTCATCTCTTTACCAAAATCTGTCCAATCGACGGTTTCCCATTTACCGCCGCTACTAGAGCTGCTACTGCGAGGGCTCTCTTTGCACCGTAAAGTTAGGTTACAGCCCACCTGCAACTCTAACTTTGCTGAACCATCACCGTAGATCAGGTTGACGGTACTGCCATACGGTGAGCTAGCGGCAACCGAATCACCTCTCACAGAACCGCCTGCCGACGCTTGAATGGTCACATTGGGATGGTCAGGCAAGAGCACATGGGCATCTTTCCCGACTTGCAAACGGGTCGTCGTACCAGCTGGGAAGTCGGCCTGCAAGTAAAGATCAGCGCCGATCATGCCCCCTTGGATACTGCCATGAAATCCTTTAATGGTTGCATCTGAGCCAATATTGCCCAAGTGGAGCGTGCCACCCACGCCCGTCAGCTTGATATCACTGCCGACGTTGCCAAGCCGGATATCGCCTTGCACGTTGCGCAGTTCGCAGTCACTACCAACATTGCCGACTTGCACGTTGGTGCCCCCAACAACCTGTAGGTCACTAGCCACATTGCCAACCACTACCTCTGTGACTTCGGTAAGCATCATGTCTGAGCTAATGTGCTCGACCTCAATGCGCCCAATCGTGAAAAGCGTAACATCACCTTTCATGTCACCACGAATGCGCACAACGGGCGCACTCCTCACAGCCAGCTCGCCGTAGAGATCAGCCAGTGTCACCTCTGCACCAATCTCGTTGAGTGTGACATCACCTTTCACCTTGGTCAGCAGTAGCGTGCCATTGATATCTCTTACATCAATATCTCCATTCACAGTACGTAATTCAATCTGCCTCACCTGCTCTATGTGTACGTCACCGTCTATCTTGCTGGCGATAATAATAGTTTCAAATGGCACCTGTAACTCTAGAGAATCTTCACAGTCATTGATCAGCAGGACATCACCTTCCGGTTGCATGACCGCACTATTGCCGGATGAAACGACCTGCATGGTTTGCTGTTCCCAACCAGCAATGCTTAGGTTGCCGTGTACATCGTTTATGAGAACACGCTGGACTGTTCCCGCAGGAAATATTTGTTGCATCTATTACACCTTTCTTGTGATTATGACATGCTTAACCTTTCAGGAGCTGCATGGCCTCCTCGACGCTGATCTCTTTGGCAGCTAGTCGATCAAGGATAGCGCGACGATCAACACGGCCATTACTCTCTGGAGTGCCGCCCAGTGCTGTGACGATCTCATCCAGCCGGTTGCGCGCAGTATTGTAAGCGATGTTCATTTCCATCGCTAGACGCTGTACGTTGCCGCGATACTTTACCAGCATTTCTACAAAATCAAGCTGTTCATGTGTCAGGCGACCAATCCAACCCAAGCTAAAGCTCCCCTCGATCACAATGCCGCTTTCCGGGCATTCAAGGCGCGTGACGATCATTTCTCCCCCACTTACCGGGTCTCTTGTAATCAATGGATACATTCCGTTATATCTCCCTGAAGATTTTATGCCAGCGTATGCCATTCCAAAAACCATGGTCATTTCAACAATGTCGTTATTTATTACTAACTGTATGGTAATAATAACATGAGCAAATAAATTTTGTCAAGATAGATGGTAAATTAGATCAGCTCGTTGGTAATAATTTATTTTTTTGAGACATTTGAATGGCCTGGATACCAAGTGTCGCTCCGCTTATCGCGTCCGGTATCCAGGCCATGCTTGAGCAGATTACAGAGATGTCAGGGCCACGCTTTTATGCATTCTTGTACAGAATATTGAAGAAGCTAGGCAGATTCGGCGTGCCTAATCCGGTAGAGTAGTCCCAGCCCTGATTAGCCGCATAGTAGAGGTTATTGCCATGAGTGACATCATAATAAGGATTATTATTATCGTGCTGGTTCGCCACCGCATAGAAGAGGCTTGGTCCGTAGAAGTAGACACCTTTTTTCGCAATCAGTCCCTGATTCATCAGTATCATACCAGAGGCCCAGATGGGAGCTGCTGCGCTAGTCCCGCCAACGGGTATCCAGCGTCCCTGATAATAGACTGCAAGATCATAAGCAACCGCTGAGATGTCTGGCAACTGACGTGCACCATTGGAGTATTTGTTGGTTACGCCATCACCTTCCTGCCATTTGGGACGCTGCATGAATGCCTCACTGAGACCTCCACCACTGCCCCACTGGTTATGGCACTTGCTCAGATCCGTGCCATCCGACCAGACAGTTTCATTCGCACGGTCGCCATTATTATTGACGGATAAGATGGTACCACCAACAGAGACCGCAAAGGGGTCGCTAGCCGGGAAGCTTACTGAGAGATCTTTGTAGACATGGCTGGTGTAGGCACCGCAATCACCGCTAGAAATAAAAACGGTCATGTGCTCAACCTGGGTTAACACGCTCAGGCTTTGATCAATAGCCTTGAGGTTGCCCGGCGTCATATATTTTTCCGCCATACCCAGGCTGATACTCACGACGCCCGCAGAGTCTTTGTTATCCGCATTGTCTTCAATAATCTGCTGCAATGCATCATTGACCTGCGTCCATACATCCTCGAAGGTCTGAGCACGGCTAATATCCGTTTGATAGACAATAATGTGAGAGGCGGGCGCTAGGCCAGCGATCATATCCAGGTCTAAGGTAGCTTCACCACCAGGGGCTGGTGATGTATCACTATCGATGTTCTTGGATTCTAGCTTGCCTGTGAAACCAACACACTGGAAGTAGTTGCTGATATCGTTGGGATCAAAGCCGTCGATTTCAACCAGATTGATAGTCATGTTTTCGCCGTGCCAGCCTTGCTTTGCGAGCTGATCATAGCCATATGCATGGGCTACTTGACTTGGAAGGATTGTATTAGGGCCAGCTTGGCAATCAGCGTTAGCCCGTTTAGGGGCTAACGGCTGAGTAGGAAGCGCTAGATGTTGTGGAGCTAGGCTATAATTATCCAGTCCAGTCACCGCCAGAATCTGATCGGCGATCGACTTGGGCAGCATCGGAGGCTTAGTCGGGTCGGGTGTGTAGAAAGTACGGTCATCGAGTTTGTGTATGACAAAGCGGGTCTGCAACAGGTGCGCGAAGGAACCAGCTTTGGCGTCAATGGTAATATTCGTGCGCAACTTGCCCATTTTTACTGTAGCATTTTCGATGCCGAAGAACGTTTTGATTTTTTGATAGGTCTCATCGCTGATACCCAGCTGATTAGCAACGGTACCGGCATCTTGTTTCTCGCCTGGTGTGGTCTTCCCCTGTTTGCCAAGCTTGTCGAGGACGGCCTGGTTGGTTTTAAAGGTGACACCAACATGGAGTATCTGAGTGTCTGGTATAGTGCCAGTCATCGGCGCATCCAGTGCCGTCTTCGGTATCCCTAGATCCAGCGGCGTCATAGGACCTAATGCCGCGCCCAGGGCTGAGGTTGGCGTGGGCGTGGGTTTTGCTGTATTATCTGAGCCAGCGCCGCAACCTGCTAGTAATACAAGGATGAGGGCCAGATAGGAAAGACTTAGCCACCCCTTGTAATGTGAATAAGAGGACTTTTGTTTAAGAGACATGTATAACCTCCAGGTGAATAAGATTGGTAGGGGAGAGGTCTTTCTGAGAAAGAACGGCTAGCTCTCTTTCATGTCAGTTTTCCTTCCGTTTCCAATCATTCTCAATGAATGTTATAGCATAGTTCAGCTCATTTGTCTGTCAGTTATTTCACAACGCTCTCCATCTTTGTGGAGAAAAGGGTTTTTGCGAGGACACCTCGCGCTCCGGCAGGGATAGCTACCCCTGCACCCCGCTTTATGGTATGGAGAAAAGGGTTTTGCGAGGGCACCTCGCGCTCCGGCAGGGATGGCTGCCGCTGCACCCCGCTTTATAGTATAAATGATTGTAGATCTTGTCCTACACTAATTGCTCCTGTGTAGCCTCTTTGTACGGCTTGGGCCTGTAGCTGTGTAGCGTTAAGTTCACGGTACAGGTGGGAACAGATAATATGTCTGACCTGTGAAGCGACGGCTAGCTCAACTATCTCCTCATCGCTGATATGCCCGGCATCAATAATTGCCAGCTCTACATCTTGCAAACATGCGATCTCCTGTTCGTGAAAATAAGAGTCGCCGGTCAGGGCATAGCGCTTACCATTGTAGGTGAAGCACAGACCATGATTGCCAGCGGGCGGTAACGAGACCGCTTCGCAATGGTGCTCGGCGATGAGGTAGTCACCAGCGCTAAGCTCGTGTACAAGCAGTTCATAATGTGGTTGACAAAAATCCCTGGCGCTAAACAGCTCCATGAGACCGTCAAGCAAGCGTTGCACACCTGGCGGGCCATAAATATGCAGATCAGTAGTACGAGGATCACGGCGGGACCAGGCTCCTGCTTGTAGAATGGGGATCAGGTCCGAAACGTGATCGGGGTGAAAATGTGAAAGCACAATATGTTGCAACTGGTCATGGCGTACACCCACTTCTAATAAACGCTGTACAACGCCATGTCCGCAATCAAAAAGGATATAGGTGCCATCCAGTTCCAGGAGTACACTAGATGCTCTGCGCCCAAATTCAATCTGACACGTGCCTGTACCTAGAAGCGTTAAACTGCTCATATTGCTATGCTCCAGTCTATATCTTACTATGTATGACATAGTACGAAAAAAGTTACATAAAATGGCGTCAAAACACTACGTTCTATACCTACGCAAACTGCCCGCAACGATGTACACTGAAGCCTGGAGGAATAGCCTCAAACTGGTTCAATGTGGAGCTTGATTATTCTTGTGTTCCATATCGTGATTCCTCTACTTAAAGAGTGGACAGTCTTATTGGCAACTGCGCGCTGGCGTAGCCCCATCATTGTAAGCGAGGGGACCTCTCTGATGTTACCACCAGGCTAGGTTTTGTCGCCACACAAGTGAGTTAACGTCCAGGACTAGACATCCGTGAGAGGAGAAATTAAGATGCTCTTTTTGACCGAACCTACAGCTCAGTACAAAGATGAGTTCATTGCCGCGCTGAAAGAATTTCAGCGCGAGGGTCATATGCTCCACCGCGATGTACAGCGTATCACTAGAGACTTCCCCCATTTCTTACGCCAGGTACAGGATCAAAAAGATAAAAGCAAACTCTCGCCTTACGATGTGCCAACTACTGAATTCTGGCTGATCGATGATGGCGAGTATGTGGGCTATCTCTCTCTGCGCCATGAACTGAATGATCTGCTGTTTAAGATTGCAGGCCACTTTGGGTATATGATACGCCCCTCTAAGCGGCGGCAAGGCTATGGTAAGGCCATTCTGCGCCTGGGACTGGAACAGGCGCACAAGATGGGGCTGAGGCGTGTGCTAGTCACCTGTGATGAAAATAATATTGGCTCTAAAAAGGTGATTGAGTATAACGGTGGCCAGTTTGAGAATGAGGTGTGCGTAGAGGGTTCGTCCATGAAAAAATTGAGATATTGGATCGATTTGACGTAGATCTGGTAGGCGCGCAATTTATTGCGCTTGACGCACCAAAAAGAGATCCGTAGCTGCGCAATTTATTGCGCCTGTTCTCTATGTTTATGCACGAAGCGCAATAAATTGCGCAGCTACGGGTTGGGCGGTGATGCACGAAGCGCAATAAATTGCGTAGCTACGGGTTGGGCGGTGATGCACGAAGCGCAATAAATTGCGCAGCTACGGGTTGGGTGGTAATGCACGAAGCGCAATAAATTGCGCAGTTACCTTGCTTATACGCTGCTAGCTTGGAATGAACTGATCGTCACCGTATACGACTGAGAAAGCACGCGCAAGCCACAATAGCCGCTCTGTAATGCGCTATCGTTCACTGTCGCCATCCAGTTTGCTGGCTCACTGCTGCTAGTGGCCCAGACTTTGGCAGAGAGCGTTGTACCTACTGCACGGAAACGTAGCGAGTATGACGTGCCAGCGGTCGCCGTAAAGGGTGTGGATGAGAGAACAGTCGTGGTACCGGAAACCCGCTTCTGTATAAATAGACTGTTGCCGTCGATGTAAGCTTTATACCAGTTGTTACCATCCGTCCAGCGCAACACGGCACCTATATTGCTGTTATTAGCAAAGCCGGTTATTGAGCCAGTGAACAGCACCTCAGCGTTAGTAGCCGTTGGTCCTAGCACAGCGCTATAGCTCGCCGCTCCACCCTTCACAACCTGGCCAGTATTATTGGCAATGGAGAATGCGCTGACATTTTTCGCTTCGCCCCCCCAGGTTTGTCCGTTGGAAGCTGTGCCCCATAATGATTGGTTTGCACGCTGAAAATTATCCTGCGCTATGCTTGACGCGGCGGTTGTTGTTGTCGGTGTTGGGATTGGGGTTGGCGTCCCGCTGGCCACTCCTGCCAGATCACGAGCAATATTGTAGAAGTCAGGCGAACCCAGGCCAGTTGCAAGATCATAATTGCTTCCTGCGGGATAGTAGAGGTTATTACCAGCGGTGATATCATGGAAAGGGTCAAAGGGCTGTTGTGTATTTGCGAGGGCATAGAGCGAGGAATTAGCCAGTCCTAGCTGTGCTTTCCCTTGCGTGCGTAGATACTGATTCAAAAGTGCGACACCACCGGCCCAGACAGGCGCACTGGCACTTGTCCCGCCTAGAGTGAGCCAGCCACTGCCAGGGCAACCTGCTGCTGTCACCGTACAATATATAGCATACCCGCTATCTGGATTAGCATTTGCCGATACATCGGGCACTTCTCGACAAAAGCCACTATTGTTAGCTTTACACGAACTTCCCGATGTATAGCTGCTCTGCACGCCGGGAGCGACCTGCCAATTCTGAGATTTAAAGTACATGCTGAGGCCACCACCACCACCAGCGCCGTTAGGACCCGGCACATTCGTATTTGGATTAGACCAGGCCGTCTCGCTATCGTAGCTGCCAGCCTTCATTCGTAGCGTTGTTCCACCGACCGCTGTTATAGAGGTATCACTTGCGGGTGAAGCAACTGCCAGATTGTTATCCTGGCAATCGTAGGCACCGGCATCACCAGTTGCGGCCAGGAAAGAGATGCCTTGGGCTGCGCCTTGCTGCAAAATGTTATGAAACGTCTGCAATTGCTGGCTCCCCATCGTGGCCTCGCACAGTCCCCAACTGATACTCGCCACCTGTGCCTTATTGTCAGTCACTATTTTGTTGAGAATATCGCTGAAGCCTTGCAAGGTATTGGGACCTTCATAGACGATCTGATTAGCGCGGGGTGCGACGGCAGCGAGTAGTTCCATATCTAACTCTACCTCAATGGCACTCATGCCCGCCGCGCCGTTGAAGCCATCGACTAAAACTCTGGCAATGTTAGAGGTGGAACCCAGGTTATAGGTTTGCATATATTGCTGTATATCGCTCAGCTGATAGCCGTCTAACTCCAGCAATGCGACGGTTTGCCCCTCACCGTGCAAGCCAGCGGCATAGAAGGGATTACTATTGTAAGCGTTTGCAATCTCCGCTGGACTCAAACCGGTGGGCGAGGCCAAAACAGAGTGCTGATGATTGCTATGGAGTTGTATGGTGTTGTCCAGTCCAACAATGCCTATAATCATTGGTTTGAGGGAAGAAGGGACGTGTGCTGGGGTAGCATTCGCAAAAAAGGAGCGCTGCCCCAGGCGGTAATTGTTGATGTGGACATTGAATGCCTGTTGAGCCTGGGCCACCGAACTGGTGACATCGATCAGCAAATTATTGGGTGCGATATGCGTGACCGTCAGATGCTGGCCCTGCAAATAGTTCACGACTTGTTGAACCTGGTTGGAAGTGGGAGCATAGTTTTGCTGAAATTGCTCAGGTGTCAGGTAATGACGGTATTGTGGGGATTGTGGGTTATATATGGCCTGCACAAGGTTATCCAGCCCCATGGGATCACGTACCTGCAAACTGACTGAAATATTGAGAGTCTGGTTGGTGTCAGTGGCCCGCAAGAATTGCGCCTGTTGCGGTACTGGTGTCCCCTGGCCATCTAGCAGCGCCATGGGACCATTATCAGCCTGGGCGGTCAAGCGGTGCAACCCGGCCAGAGTTAACCCAATAAGCAAGAGGATAGGAACGCTGAAGATCAGTAATTTTATAGGCGTCTTGCGCATACTTGTTCCTCTAATCCTACAATAAATAACATATATCCATTTATTGATCAGCTTAAGAGTGATAGACACTATCAATCACAACAGCAAAAAGAAAATGTTCTGTTAGCCATGACGTATAGAAGCACAATATGTAACGCAGTGGCGAAAAAGGGTTATAGATGGTCTACATAGCAAAGAGAGGAAAATTTGCCACGAGCGCAAATTTTCCTCCCGCTAAGCAGACGAATGCTGTTTATTCCAATTCAAGAGGAGAACCACGAATAGAGCGTAACCAGGGGGACTCAAGCTTCTCAAGCTCATCAGTAGCAGGATCTTGTGGCTTTGGCAAGCGCGAGACCATGGGGTCCTGCTCATACCAGGGGTAGCGCGGCCTGAGAGCATCTTTATCGCCGAGTGCAGTCCGTTCTACTGCGGCATTGCGTCCGCCCAACGTATCATAAATGGGGTGAGGTTGGCGTTGCTGTGCTTCGGCCTGTTCGCGTTCTCGTAGAGCTTGCGAGCGTGTTGCAGCTTCGCGCTCTAGCAGTAAGAGTTCCTG
The DNA here is from genome assembly GCA_005879655.1 of Chloroflexota bacterium. The sequence continues at coordinate 11,400 of VBJK01000085.1, forward strand.
TCGGGCTTGTAGCTCCTGTTGTGCACGCCATTTCAGTTCTTCCTCGCGGCGTTGCTTGGCCTGTTGCGCCATCTCCTCAGCGTGTTTAATGCGCGCTTCACGTTCAGCGAGGGCCTGTGGACTCATCATGGGGTCCTGTGCCATGGCGGCGCTTTGACGGCTGGTAATCGCCTTGCGGGCTGTTGCGCTATTGCTATGGAACAGATAATGCGATGACATGGGATCGAGTGCTCCGGGTGGGGCCTGTTCTACCATAAGCGCAAAATTGTTTAGCTCTTCCTGTAATAAAGACTCAAAGTACGTATTGAAGCCCAGTGTTTCGCCCAGTGCTCCGAGTGCGCCGGTTGGTGGAGCGTAGGAGAGGTAGACGTGGACCATCGTACGGTTTGGCCCTAAGGCTTGAAATTGTACCTTGCCTGAATTGTGCAAGCCACTTGTTGAGCGCCACCCTACTTGCTGGTCAGGAATCCAATCCACATTGACGGCATCCCACTCGTACTGTCGCAACACCTGGACAACCCAATGACTGCGCTGATCATCGTAGTATGTCACCTCCTTCACGAAGTGCATAAACTTAGGAAAATCGTGAAAATGAGTGAACAGCGTATAGACCTGATGTGCAGGTGCATGTACGGTGACTGAGGCGTAATGCTCTACCATAAGATGTACCCTCTCTTCATTGAATATCGCGTACCAGGGTACGAAAGCTCAAGTATACTAATAAAACTTTCTATGTTGTACGAAGTGGTATCACATAGAAAAACTTACTTTAGTATAACATGATTCATGGTTATTTTCAATAAAGCGACATTTGGGCATTGGGGGAGTGCCAATGTCAAGATCGTAGCCGCGCAATTTATTGCGCCTGATGCATCAACGCATTGAACAGGCGCAATAAATTGCGCGGCTACGAGTCAATGCTGTGGGAAATTGTTCTTCAGGCTGCTCAAGCCTTTCTCGTGCAGGCGGAGTCTGTCCCGATAGACCTTCCTGTGGAGGAGCAAATGAAGCGGTTAGTGTATGGGCATCTCACCATCATGGCCTATGAGCAGCACGCAGCCACCGTTTTCTTCAATGAGTGGAGATATCTCTCGCCAGATCGGCAAGAACGGATCAAGCAGTTGCGTGATATATATGAAGCTTGTTTTCAACGTGTGATCGAAGAGGGAGCTATGTCTTCATTATGTGCCGACTCAGGCCTGATCAATGCACATGCTCCCTTGAGCTATAAGGCGCGCCCGGCAGGACTCGAACCTGCGACAGTCAACTTAGAAGGTTGATGTTCTATCCCCTGAACTACGGGCGCATGCCACAAGATATATACCAATCACCCGACCCCTATAATAGCAATAACTATTGCGATATGTCAAGTAGGAAAACTGGACCTTTTGTGCAGAGACATTGACAAGTAACGGCCACAGGCATATAATATGTCTAAATCCGAGTTAGCAAGTAAGGATTATAGCAAGTAGATGGCATACTCTTATGTCATAGCAAACAGCCAACAAGTGGAGTAAAACGTTATGAGTCAGGCATTTGAGTTGGAACAAGGCACGTACAGTGCTGGGTTCCATGTAGCCGAGAACTATGCATTTAAGTCTGAGAAAGGGCTGAGCAGGAAGATCGTCGAGCAGATCTCCGAGATGAAGGGCGAACCCAGTTGGATGCGGCAATTCCGCCTTAAAAGCCTGGATCTCTTTGAGAAGCGCCCAATGCCAACCTGGGGCGCAGACCTGTCAGGCATCAATTTCGACGATATCTATTACTATATTAAGCCCGTACCACAGCAAGGCAAAACGTGGGACGACATTCCGCCCGAAATTAAGGATACATTTGATCGCCTTGGTATTCCGCAAGCCGAACAGAAATATCTGGCTGGTGTTACGGCTCAGTACGAGAGCGAGGCCGTCTATCACAAGGTGCGCGAAGACCTTGAGAAACTGGGCGTCATCTTCACCGATATGGATACCGCCCTGCGCGAATATCCCGATCTTGTAAAAGAGCATTTTGGTACGATTATCCCGCCCTCTGACAATAAGTTTGCATCGCTCAATAGTGCAGTCTGGAGTGGTGGTAGCTTTGTCTATGTGCCCGCCAATGTACGTGTAGAAATACCATTACAGGCGTATTTCCGCATTAATGCCAAGAATATGGGGCAATTCGAGCGTACGCTGATCATAGCGGAGCCAGGGTCTTATATACACTATGTAGAAGGCTGCACTGCACCAAGCTACACGAGCGACAGTTTGCACAGTGCAGTTGTAGAGATCAAAGTCAAAGAAGGCGCACGTGTACGCTACACAACCATACAAAACTGGTCAAAAAATGTATATAACTTAGTAACGAAACGTGCGGCAGCTTATAGAGATGCGACAATGGAATGGGTGGACGGCAATTTAGGCTCTAAGATCACTATGAAGTATCCTGCTGTGCTGTTGATGGAACCCGGTGCACGTGGTGATATTCTCTCAGTGGCCTTTGCCAACGATGGTATGCATCAGGATGCTGGCGCGAAGGTGACGCACCTCGCACCACATACTACATCGCAGATCCTGTCGAAATCAGTCTCGAAGGGGACGGGTCGCGCTTCATATCGTGGTCTTGTGCGCATCAATCCGGGTGCGCACCACACCAAGTCCAGTGTACGCTGTGACGCGTTGCTGCTCGATGAGGATGCTCGTACTGATACTTATCCAACGATTCGCGTTGAAGAGAATCAGACCGAGGTCGGGCACGAGGCGACCGTTTCTAAGGTTGGTGAAGATCAGCTCTTCTACCTGATGAGTCGCGGTCTTGACGAATCTGAAGCTTACTCATTGATTGTCAACGGCTTCATCGAGCCGATCACCAAAGAACTACCCATGGAGTATGCCGTTGAGCTAAACCGCCTGATCCAGTTGGAGATGTCGGGCAGCGTTGGTTAAGCTTTAGGATATACGTGGTGCAAATGGACTTGATAGTTTATGCTCGGAGTATGCATAAGGCTATCAAGTCCATTATTTTTGCCTTTTTCTTAAATTACCGTAAATGCGCAATTTATTGCGCATGCATATCACCATATGCCCGTAGCTGCGCAATTTATTGCGCCAGAGACACAAATAAAGAAAACAAGCGCAATGAATTGCGCAGCTACGGCTTGTCTGCAAACAAAGATGCTCACCCCATGCGACAAAATGCATAGCCAGCATGCATATTCGTAGTGTATACTTATATTTAACATTATTTAATATTTTTTACAACGACAGAAGAGTATATGAGCTGTATCGGTACTGCGGGACATGTTGACCACGGGAAATCGACACTGGTCCAAGCGTTGACTGGGATCGATCCCGATCGGTTGGCCGAAGAAAAAGAGCGAGGCATGACAATCGACCTGGGCTTCGCATGGTTAAAGCTACCTAGTGGACGCGAGGTAAGTATCGTTGATGTGCCTGGCCATGAAAGCTTCATCAAAAATATGCTGGCCGGGGTCGGTGGTATTGATATCGCACTGCTGGTCATTGCAGCTGACGAAGGGGTCATGCCACAGACACGCGAGCATCTGGCAATTCTGGATCTTTTGCAGGTGCGGCGCGGTATTGTAGCACTGACGAAGAGCGATCTGGCAGATGAAGAATGGCTTGCACTCGTACGAGAAGAAGTCGAGGAACAACTGAAGCCGACCACACTCGCTGGCTCTCCCATCCTGCCTGTTTCAGCATATACGCAACAGGGGCTACCGGAACTATTGGCAGCGCTAGATCATCTACTCGCTGAGAAGACGCACGAACGCCAGCATATCGCACGGCCACGCCTGCCTATCGACCGCGTTTTTACTATCACTGGCTTCGGGACTATTGTGACGGGAACACTGCTAGATGGCAATTTCAAAACGGGACAGGAGGTGGAAATTCTACCACAGGGCATAAAAACACGTATTCGCAACTTACAAATGCATAAACAACAGGTGCAAGTAGCCCAGCCGGGGAGCCGCATTGCCATCAACCTGGCCAATATTGCACGCACAGCGCTTGAGCGTGGCAATGTCGTAACGCTACCTGGCCAATTGCCCGTGACAATGTTGGTTGATGCTCGTATCCACTTACTGACAGATGTCGAACGCACAATCACACATAATACGCAAGTTGACTTCTATAGCGGCTCGCAGGAGATACCTGCACGTGTACGGTTGCTTGATGTTGACGAATTGTTGCCGGGGGAGAGTGCCTGGGCACAATTGCGTCTGAGCCGAGCCGCAGTCGTCGCGCGCCGGGATCGTTTTATCTTGCGTATCCCATCACCCAGTAGAACGATTGGCGGGGGGGAAATCGTTGAGACCCAACCGCGTTATCACCGTCGTTTCCAGCAAGCTGTGCTAGAAGCGCTGGAACGCCAGCGGCAAGGGACACCCGAAGAACTGGTACTTGCAGCACTGGATAGACGAGCGGTTCGTTCAGCTAGTACAATACAGAGTAATATCGGGTACACACAGGGATTAACGGGCTATGAATTGGCGGAGGTCGCCAAACAATGCCATTTGTCTGAAGGTGTGACGCTGCACATACTAGAGACGTTGTTATCAGAAGGAAGGGTACGTAAATTAGGATCATTCTGGTTTGCGCAGCAGGTGTGGGAGATCCTGGTTGAAGAGGCTATACGCTTGGTGAGAGAACAGCACCAGCAGTATCCCTTACGCGCCGGTCTCTCTAAAGAAGAGTGGCGCACACGACTGAACCTAACGCCCAAATTGGCAGCAGAAGTGTTTGCCGTTTTATCAGCAGAAGGACAATTGACAGCAGTAGCAGGGATAGCAGCGGAAGGTGCAAAGGGTGTAGGGTATCCTCAAGAGATACCTCACAGGTCGGGTAGCTTACTTCGTCTTCCCAGCTTTACACCGCAGTTTACTTCTGCACAACAAAAACAAGTGCAACAGTTATTGCAACGCTTTCAACAGAGTCCGTATACACCCCCTATACGAGCAGAGGCAGAAGTGATAGCAGGTGAGGAGGTCGTCGCGGCCCTGATTGAGCAAGGACGCCTGATAAAGTTAGGTGATAGTATAGTATTTTTACGTGAAACCTATGAAGAGGCGCTGAAACGGCTTGTTGTCTATCTACAAGAACATGGGCAGCTGACTGTCGCAGAAGCACGCGATGTTTTAGGTGCTAGCAGGAAATATGTTTTGCCGCTTTTGGAGCATATGGATGCGCTGCGTATTACACGGCGCATAGGTGATATGCGAGTATTAGGACAAAATACATTTTTTACAACTACAGCAGATCACTAAATAGGATTGAACTATTTCCCTTGTTTGCACGTCTGTTAAGATACGGTACAATACTGTAGACTCCTACTTTTGTGGAAAGGGTTCCATTCTATCACGGAATAGGTTAAAATAGATGGCGCAATGCATTATATAGCTGACCTTCCGTATTCCCTTATAAAGGGGAAGATGTGATCGACAACTTAGGGGCATGAATGCCTGTTAGTTGTAAAGAGGTAAAGTTGTTCTTATGTATCAGGGCAATGCACCTCATAAGTCAGATAACCTGTCGTGCACCGCGTCGAGTGGATGTTACATAGCGGGTTACCTAATTGGCAAGAGTGGGCGACTCTCAGATCGTCTGTACAGTGCGGAGAACTATGCAAATCGAAGTTTTGGGTGAGCGATACCAATTACAAGACCCTATAGGGCGTGGCGGCATGGCTACGATCTATCGTGGGCGTGACTTGCGCATGGACCGCGTTGTAGCAATTAAAGTGCTACGGGAAGTTTATAGTACTGACCCAAAGTTTGTGACGCGTTTTCAACGTGAGGCGAAAGCGGCATCATCTTTGCAGCATCCCAATATTGTGCAGGTCTATGATTACGGGCAGAGCGATGGCAATTATTTTATTGTCATGGAATTGATAGAGGGCACTGACCTGCGCCGCTACTTGCGCTCTCGTGGCATTCTTGCCGTGGACCGCGCTATTATTATTGCCCATGATGTTGCACTTGGATTGGGGGCTGCTCACCGTCGCAATATTGTGCACCGCGATGTCAAGCCGCAAAATGTGCTTGTAGGGCGCGATGGTTCAATTAAGCTGACCGATTTTGGTATTGCCAGCGTGTACAAAGATATCAACGCTGAGCGTCTTACCACGACGGGTATGACGCTTGGCACCGTACAATATTACGCCCCAGAGCAAGCTCAGGGTGAAATTGTCAGCCCTGCTGCTGATGTCTATGCACTTGGCATTGTGTTGTATGAAATGCTAACCGGTCGTACACCGTTTGATGGCGATACGCCCGTGGCGGTGGCCATGCAGCATATTCAGGACGTGCCAATGCCTCCTAGCCAGTTCAACCCGAATATTCCTCCTGCTCTAGAGAATATTATTATGCGCTGTCTGGAGAAGGTGCCAGAGATGCGTTTTCGGGATGGCAGTACCCTGGCACGTGCCCTAGAGACGTTAAACGACGAAGAACTGGCCAGCGGCGTGCCTCCTCAATCGAACCCTGGCAATATCATGACGCCTATGCCAAACAGTGGAGGTAGCTCGCCACAGCTCCCACAACGGCCTATCACGGGGGGAGGACTGGCCTCATCTCCCAATAATAGGGGGTCATATCCTTACAATCTCGTCAGTCAGAGCGGTACGGTACAGGATAATGGGGTGGGCATGCAACCGCCACCTAAGCCAATGTCTTATCCTCCTCTACCGGGCATGATGGGACCGGTTGATTATAATAACCCGGCTCTCTACAATCCCCAGATCGGTGGAGCGGGTAGTACCCGTCCCTTCCAGCGCGATGCATTAGCACAATCTGGAGTAGCCAAAGGGCAGCGTGATTCGCGCTTTGCCAGTATCGTAACGATCCTTATTGTCCTCGCAACGCTATTATTATTGGGTTTTAGCATCTACCTGGCGGCAATGTTAAATTTCTTAACCATCCCTGGCATCACTCCACAAAGTCCTGATAACACAGCGCAATGGGTACAGGTTCCCGATTTGAAAGGGAAAACTCTCACGGACGCTCAGAGTGTAGCAGCAAGTTCTAACCTCAAAGTGAAAGTGATTCAAGGACCGCCGACTGGCGTGGTAAGTGGACAGGCACCAGAAGCTGGAGCCAAGCTGCGTCCCAATAGCGAAATTCAGTTGGAGATGCAGCAACCTATATCAACAGTCAAAGTACCTGATAATTTAGTGAATGGCACACTAGATAATGCCATGCAAATCCTTAAGGCTGCTAATATAGCGTATGTCGTTAAGGATGCTGGCAATGACTCGACCTATGGTCCTAGTATGGTCATTAGAACAGATCCCGCTGCTGGTCAGCCCTTACAGCCAGAGCAGCGGGTGACGCTCTATGTAGTAAATCAAAACGTGGTACCGACAGTCCCACCCCAACCAACACCTCAGCCAACGCCGACTGTTGGCATAACACCAACTCCTACGACAGCAAGGCCCACGCCTACACCTACAATGCAGGCGAAGCCGACGCCTACTCCAAAAATAACGCCAACACCGACTACTGGCGTGACACCAACGGTAATGCCAACGCAGTGATGGTAGGTAGCTCAAAAATTGTGAGAGTGGGTGGTCTCCCTGAAGAGTGTTGGTACTCTAGCCAATACTCTTCAGAAGGGGAATCATCAGGTAACACTTTGAGCTTACCAACACGCTTCAGGGAGACCACCTGAGAACACGGTGTAACAATATTGATCTTTGAACACCTCGGTAATTTCAAGCAGGAGAAGGGCAAGTACAGCAAACGAGCAAATACTAAACGCTCATACTGGCTACGTGGTAAAATATTTGGGAGAAGCCCCGCCCGATTACGGGTTGGGACTGTGTTATATACTAGACAATGAAGCGTGCTCTTATGGGGAGAACATGTCTACCTGGCTTAAATATGCCATTGCCGCCAATAAACCGTGATAATAGTCAGGTACATCGCATCGGGCTTAAATGACCATGCATTGCTGAGATACAGATGTGCACAGCGCCGTGTTCTGCATTCTCAAGGAGATATCTTGTTACACAGAGGCCTGAAGGTCAATGTTGGTGCGGATTCCTTCCTTCCTAACATACACATAACTAATGAGGACTACCGGATTATGATGAAACTAGATGGCGCAATTGCGCCAGAAAATACCCTCTTTGTTCTACTGTGCTTCGAGGGACCCGATGTCTATTCTACTGCTGGTGGATTGGGCACACGCGTTACTGAACTAAGCGAAGCGCTAGCTGTGCAAGGCTATACAACTCATTTGATCTTTATTGGAGACCCTCATAAACCCGCAATAGAGACACGTATTGAGGGGCGATTGATACTCAAACGCTGGTCGCAGTGGGTGAGCAAATATTATCCTAATGGTGTCTATGATGGCGAAGAGCAGAAGCTCTATGACTTCAACGAGAGCGTGCCCTACCACATCTACACTGAGATTGTACGTCCTGCGGTAGTTGAGGGGAAAACCGTGGTCATCATGGGTGAGGACTGGCATACCGCAGGGGTTATTAGTCACACATCTGATCTGCTGCACTGGTTTGGCGTGCGAGAGAAGGTATTGCTGCTATGGAATCTCAATAGCCTGATGTCTTTGCATCGTGTGAACTGGGGCCGTCTCAGCTTTGTCTCCACGCTCTGTACGGTGAGTAAATACATGAAGCATAGGATGTGGAGCCTGGGTGTCAACCCGCTGGTCATCCCCAATGGTATTCCTACACGTCACATGGACCCGGTAGACGAGCAAGCGGTGCAACGTCTGCGCATGATTGCACGGCGCGGCAAT
>VBJK01000485.1 GCA_005879655.1 Chloroflexota bacterium
AGTAATGTTATTCCATAGTACAGAAGGCAGGAGAGCATTGTATGACGAAACGTGCAAAAATTGTCATTACTATTGCATTGATGTTAGGCATGTCACTTGCGTCATTAGATATTACAATTGTAGGAACTGCATTACCAAGTATTGTGGGGAAATTAGGCGGAATAACGCTGTACTCGTGGGTCTTCTCAGTCTACCTACTCACCTCGACCACAACAGTACCCATCTATGGAAAATTGGCCGACCTCTATGGACGTAAACCCATCTTCCTGCTAGGTTCGGGCCTCTTCATTCTCGGCTCGATTGCCTGTGGTACGGCCCAAACAATGGTCCAATTGATTATCTTCCGTGCTATCCAGGGACTAGGTGCTGGTGCGGTATTGCCCATAGTATTGACTATTATCGGCGATATTTTTGCCCTGCAAGAGCGAGCACGTGTGCAAGGACTTTTTAGTGCTATTTGGGGTCTATCGAGCCTGATTGGTCCTGCACTTGGAGGATTGATCGTTGACCACTTTTCCTGGCGTTGGGTCTTCTATATTAATATTCCCTTTGGCTTACTCTCCATCGTCCTATTGATGATCTCACTCAAAGAGCAGGTCGAACGCAAGAAACACCATCTGGACTATATCGGTACGTTGACACTGACCACTAGTGTAGCTGCACTGCTCTTCGCGGTGTTGCAGGGTGGCACGACATGGGCATGGGATTCGTTGCCCAGCCTTGCTCTGTTCATAGCGGCGATCGTTTTCTTAGCAGTTTTCCTCTGGCAAGAGCAGAGGACAGCTGAGCCGATCTTGCCACTCACCCTTTTCAAAAATCGTATCATTGCCATATCCAGCATTGGTGGGCTAATTCTGGGCATTCTCATGTTCGGTATCACATCCTTTATTCCACTCTTTGTGCAAGGCGTACAGGGTGGAACAGCCACCAATGCCGGTTTGACCCTTACGCCTTTCTTGCTGGCCTGGCCCATTGCCGCAACACTCAGCGGAAGGATTGTGATCCGCTACGGCTATCGTTTCTCTGCATGTCTCGGCACATTGTTAGCGGCAGTTGGCGTAGTGACACTTACCACATTTAATGTACATACCACTTTTACGGTTATTATGGTGGCACTGTTTTTTATTGGCGCAGGTTTTGGTCTCGCCAGTGTCGCTTATGTATTATCGGTACAGAATGTTGTGCCCTGGAATCTGCGCGGTGTGGCGACTGCATCCACGCAGTTCTTCCGCACCATTGGTGGTACCGTGGGTGTTGCTGTGATGGGCACGATTCTCAATGCGCAGATGGCCGAGCGTTTTGGGCCAATCTTTGCCCATGCCCCAGCTATCATAGCACGCTTGCCCAAGGATACTGCGCCTGCAAACGTCTTGCTGACCCCAGAATTACGCGCTCTATTGCCCGCTAATCTGCTCTTCCAGTTGCAATCAGCGCTCGCTCAAAGCCTCTTCTGGGTGTATGCCTTAATGGCGGCACTATCGATCATCGTTTTCATTGCAATGTTTTGGTTCCCAGGCGGCCCTGCTGACTTGTATACTTATAAGGATGAGTCCGCTAAAGAGCATGGCATGGTGTCTGAACCACTGGCGAATGTTGGATAAGCGTGCAGGGCAACCCCTTATGGTCAATACCGGTCAAATAAGCCCCGCCAGCCCCCACGCCAGGGCACCCATTGTGCGTGCCCTGGCGTGGGGGCTGGCCAAGGATGAATAGAATTACTGTATCACCTTGACCTGCTCCAATAGGGCATTGCCCTGATCGAGCAGTGCTTGTATTTGCTGATTACTCACACTGCCGCCAAACTCAGCGGTTTCCAATACAGCAATGATTTGTGTTGCGGTGGCATTGCGTTGATCGGTAATCGTCTGCAAGTGGTTCTCTAGATCCGTGTAGGTCTGGTCGTTGGGCGTATTACTGGCCAGAGCCTTTGTTGACAGCTTTAGGGTATGGAGTGCCAACTGCCCCACGGGTGCATTGAGCTGCTTATAGACCTGAGCCAAGCGGATGAACAATGCCGGATTCAGACGTACAGCAGGCGACAAGGCTTTGTCGGTCAACACCTCGAAGAGGACACGACCATCATGGCGGTAGTCATCCTTGAGTCCCAGTACTGCCATCATCGTCGGGCGCGCATCCGTATGATCCAGCCAGACATCACCATTCACCCCCATATTGCGCACCCCCGGACCCACCAGACCAAGCCACGTCGTATTAATGTCCGACGAGACATCCCCATGATCCCAGGCTGACGCCGCCTTCTCCACAACGCAAGGACTCGCCGCTGTACAGTCAGCAGAGCCAGTCACCAGTAGATAGTTAGGATTGGCGAACAATGTGAATGTTGGCGTGCGCGCTGCATCAGCAGTTACCATATGCAGCAGTTTCATCTCCACTGGATCAGCCAGATAGTTCGTCAGGTTATCAGTCTTGTTCGTGAGCGGATTGGTCGCCGTAAGACCAGCCGCCGCCTGCTCAAACGTGCGTACAACCTTGTCATTGCGTGCAGGATTGCTCGTGATATAGACGGTTGGTGCCGAGTCAGCATGAACCGTGAAAGGCGTAGTCACCTTCTTCTGCGTCGCCAGCAGCCCCGTGAGGTTCGCATTCACTGCCCCTATATGACTATAAGAGCAGGGAGTCTTCACGCCATTGCAGTCCGCCGGGTTGGGTGCGCCACCAACGAAGTGATCGCAAAGGCATCGTCATAGGTTTTCAGCTGGGCAACGTAGCCAGCTTCGCCAGGGCCAAACGCAACGTTCGTACTATGATTGTCGTGGGCATCGGAGATATAGGCGTAAGTGACTGGCACATTGTGCTCTTGCATGGCCGCAATATAGGCCAACGAGACAGCTGGTGACATACTATCAAAGCCAGGAAAGCCAGCATTGCCCACTGCGTCCTTGATCACATTCCCGTTCAGATCGGTCAAGGGGCCGTTAGGGCTGATGTGTGGGGCAACATATTTGTATCCGAACAGAGCCATGAAGCCAGCATAGCCATCCGGCTCATCTGGCAAGAGATCCGACTTACCATTGTTCGCGGTTGAGCAGAGGGTACTGCCTTGTGCACAGTGAATGCCGATCCCCGCGAAGTCAGCCAGCGCCTGCTTGGGGTTAGCCTTAGCTTCAGCCACCTCTGGCGAGTTTGCGCCGAAGACGGTCGGAATATCAATACCGGTATTTTCCAGGATGGTATTTGTTGCGCCAGCGGCACCAAAGTTACAACCTGCACGAGTGTAAGGTACCCAGGGAGCTGGTGCATTCTTGCCCTCTGCCGTAAGCAGATTGAATTTGGTATCGCTTGGCATACTCGTCTTCGTATCGAAGAGGGGTGCGGTCCAGTAGGCAAATGCCAGACCTGAATTGGTGCTACCATCAGGATTGAAATAGCGGAAGCTATTGCTCACTGGCACACCGTGCCGATCGGGGTAAACGCCGGTTATTGTCGTCAGCAGATTGGTAGCGGTGTGAGCAATAAGCGCGGTATGATTGTTAGATAACATCGTCCCACTGCGCTCAATAAAGTTGAGCAGATTGGGCATCTGTTCCAGATCGGATGGAATATTGGGATTATCGCGGCTAAAGTGCACATTATCGAACTGGATGTGGATCACATGCTGAATGCCGCCTTGAGGCGAGTTCAACTGACATCCCTTGTTACTTGTCTGCGGAGTTATCGTGCTGCAACTCAAGAGTGCTGTACTTACGAGTAGTAGTAAGCAAGTTGCCGTGATGTTTGCAATGCGTACGGAAAGTGCTCCTCCTTGTCTTTCCTGCTGTCTCATGCTTCCTCCTTTGCGAAGTTGCTTGCTCGACTAGCCTGCTGGCCGTCCAAAGCATGTATACTAACGAACGGTTAATACGCTGTAATATCATGTAGGTAATCTCTACATTAATCTTATTCTAGCATGCTCTAGCAGCGTAATCCTGCTAAAAATTGGCATATGACAATTCTCAACAGTATACCATGAAGAAGAAGAATTGAACGAAGCATATATAAAACAGATATATTGCTATCATCTTTGGTTTGTTACGCCAATACAGCTACGCTCGCGCTTTACCTGTTTTGCGTAGGATCTTCATTACCTCGTTACAGAGTGCACCACGGAGTTTTGCAAAAGTTTCACCCAGTGAGCTTCATCAATGAAAACGCATATGCAAAGAGACGATCGAAAGACGCCACAAAGACGCTCAGCAGACACGAATAGGATATAACTAAGCTAGCATGAAACTGTCGAGAGCTTCCTACACAGTGAAGATTGTTTGTGGGAGATCATCTTAGTCTCAAAAGGAGAAAGAGCATGGCGAATCTGCCAAACCAAGAACCCCTTGTAGAGTCACAATCATTCTATCATAAGGTCTTTAAATGGAAGGAAAAGCATACAAAGTATTGTTATGAGAGTGACGGATATCTGTCCTTCTCATCCGACGGGACAGGGTATTGGCGATGCTACACCTGGACAGACGACCATGAGAGTGATCACGTATGGTATTGCAATTTCTCTTGCTATTCGCACAGCGGAGAACATCTCTTTGATACTGACCAATGCGAGAGTCCACCCATGAGCTATGGCAAGAAATACAAATGGCACTTTGATTTCGAGTACGATCCTAGCTATTACGACAAGATTAGCAAGGTGACTCAATATTATAATTGCTAAGATCCTAGTGTGTAGAGTGATCCGTCAGGAACAAAGAAGTTCTTGAATGGATCTTTTTTGTTGTTGATGATGAGAAACGAAGTTAGTTAGCTTCAACAGAAAGCCCAATTGAACCTAGATATCGTGCCTTGCCATTATCACCCAAAGCTATTGAGCCGGAGAAAGCAATCACCCGCTCATTCTCGTCCACCCGCAACGAAAACGGAGTATGACTTTTTGAATAGAGAGTAGTTCCAAATGGTCCATGAATTTTACCATTTCGAGTACGAAAGACAAGTTGTAAGATGTAATTCTCACCAAACCAGTGGCCGTAGAAACCGTTAACCTCTATTAATACGTCCTCAGCTTCTAATACAATATCTTCATAACCTGTTTTCCTGCCTCCATGAAGCCGTAATGCTTTCTGTTCACTACCATAAAATGCTTGAATACCGTCTATAATGTCTCCATGATACACTCTAATTTTAGTGAGCGGTTCCTTTAATTTTTTGGCAGCTTCCGTGTCATCAAAAGGCTCTGCTGACCAGGTATTGTCTCCAACAGGCCCTAGTTGGCGATATTGGGAAGGTGAAGATCCACGTTTATTTTTCCACAGGTTTGGGAAAAAAGGGATGTCTTCAATGCGCCCGTTACTTTGATCGGGAGAATGAAGCGCAGGACGAGGAGCCTCAGGTGACATCTCTTCAAGAAATCTTCGTGAGATCTCGCTTAATTCCCGTAGAGACAATTTCTGCTGTTGGGGTTTAACCTGGATAGGTACACCTCCCTCTCCTGTCAGTGTACTTAAAAGTGCTTTTGTGAACATGGTTGAACTGTGATCAGAGAGAATTAAAGAACGGATACGTTGGTCAGACGAACACAAGAGTGTTGTTCCTCTTCTAGGCACTCCTTCCCCTTGTTGTGCATTCTTAAATTCATTTGAGAATTGTGCATTAGCTTGTTGATCAGGGCCTCCCTGAAAGCCAGTATAAGCAGCAGCAGCAAAACAACAATCAACTATCATGATTTGTCGGAGATTCCGAGCCTTTTCCTTTAATGTACGAGCTAAGGCCTTTGGCTGTAATCCAGAGGAATATGGATTTTCTTCCCTTATGCGACGAATGGCTAAGATGAATTGTTGATCCGATCCAGCGAAGTCTCCATGTCCGATGAAATAGACAAGGACATCTTTTGCCTCACGACCCGCTTTCTTCATTTCATCCTGGCGTCTCGTGAGAAAGTCAATGATTTTTATATCTTGATCATCAGCAGCCTCCTCTGAATCAAAAAGATCGAGCATATTTACATCAGGAAGATGAAACTGCTTAAGAAAATAGGTCTTGACATCTTTTGCAGCATTGAGAAATGCAGCATCCTTCTTCAGGAATCTGTGACGAGGCCATTCGCTTGCTCCAAGCAGTACGAATAGCGTTGTCTGTGGCGAGGGATAGAAGTCGTCCACTATGATCTTCCTTCCTTTTCTGAGGCTTTGGAGTCTTTGAGCACTATCTCTAGTATTTCTTTGGCATTCCGACTCGTGATCCCTTGCGCAGAAATTTCTCTCCCAGGTGTTTTTATAGTTAAACTTGCCTCAGGCCTCTTAGAGAGCCAAGTAGTAATTACATTTACGAAGGCAGTTACAGCAGCCGGGCTGAATGCGAACGGGAGTACCACATTGAGCATTTGGCCCCAATCCTGTGTCAGAGAATCTTCACGCTCCCGTGTGACCTCAATATCGGGAGATAAAGAGAGTAGAGTACTACGTAATTCTTCTGCGTAGAAGCTCGTATCGGAGTCTGAAGTATTCTCAAAGAGAATGGTAAATCTATTCGGCATCACGAACTCTCCTTTTTGTTTGATGCGTGACATTTAATATGTTACATTATGGTTTCTTCTAAGGAAATTGAACAGTTCGCTTTATGCTATCCCGGCAACCGTGTACTCGTTACCTCACGCCTAGTTGGTTATCATATAGCGCCTATCTCTCACCCACTCTTCACTCATGCCGAGGTGCAAAACTTCGACGATCAGCAAATTGAACGATTCCTAGTGAATTGGTATACCGCTGTGCTACGGCTGTCACCTATTCCACAAAAGGAACAAGATGAGCTAAACTTGCTCCTTACAACGCTAAAAGAGAATCCTCGTCTGCATAAGCTTGCGGAGAACCCACTACTACTTACTGTCATTACGGCCCTTCACCGTTACGAGCGACTACCTGACCGCAGAGTGCTCGTGTATGACCGCTGTGCGGATCTGTTACTTGAAACTTGGGCTAAGCTTATACGAACACACCAGACACTCTATCCTTCCTTGGATAGAGTCCGTAATATTGGGCGTTCCTCCAAAAAGCGCCCTACCAACAATAAATACACCCAAACGCCTATTTATCTATACTACTTCCAACAACATAAACACTACGTATCCTCATGTAATGTCGTCATACGACGCAACTCCGGTACAAACCACGCCACCAGCAAAACAACAAGAATTGTTCCCAGACCACCGCCAACCACCGACCAGACCGGCCCAAATAACTGTGCAGTCAGACCAGACTCAAAGTCACCAAGCTGATTTGACGCCCCCAGAAAGAGCGTGTTAATGGCAGACACACGGCCACGCATCTCATTTGGCGTACGTACTAATAATAGTGTCGCTCTGATAATCACACTGATATTGTCCAGGCCGCCTAGCAGAAATAACATAACGAGCGAGAGCCAGAATAAATGAGACAAGCCGAAAATGATGGTTGCTAGACCAAAGCCGATCACCGCCAGCAATAGCGCACGGCCAGCACGTTGAAATGGAGGACGATGCAGCAGTATCAAGGCCATGCAAATAGCTCCGATCGATTGGGCTGAGCGTAACCAGCCTAGCTCGATTGGTCCCAATGACATCGCAAACATGTCCAGCGTGATGGCGGCCAGCAGTACTTGCGTCCTGGTCAGGAAGCGTACACCCTCAGCTAACGAATGCAGGGTAGTCTCATCCTGTGAGCGCACCCTTGGTTTCTGCTCACCCCGTATAAAGAAAACAACGAGAATGTAGAGCATTGCCAGCAACGCGTTAGCGAGATAGACGGATATTGCCCCATGAAAGAACACTACCAGCACTCCACCAAGTGCAGGACCTATGACCGAGGAAAGTTGCCAGGCGCTAGTGTTCCACGTCGCCGCATTCTCATATGCCTCCTCCGGCAACGTCTGCGCGACCAGGGCGGAACTGGCTGGATTGGCAAAAGCGAGCATGATACCCATCAATAAGATCAAACTATAAACGAGAATTAGTGAACCACGTGTATATGAAAGGAAAGCTAATTCCATATAACAGAACAATAAGATACTCTGAGCAAGCATAATAATCCGCTTGCGATTGAAGATATCAGCTACGTGTCCCGCAGGTAATGTGAGCAAGAATATGGGGATGACCTGCAACAGACCAACAAGACCCAGGGCCAAAGGCGCATTGGTACGCTCATACAGTTCCCAACCAATGGCATAGGTGAACATTTGCTCACCCAGCACTACCAGAAACGTACCCGTCGCCATCAAACGAAAATCGCGGAAGCGCAATGCTCTGTAAGGGTCATGCATGATGCTTTTCTGTCGTCTCTCTTAGCTCGGCTTCGAGAGTATCAATAAATTGGCGGGCAACACGGCCAGAGCGCCCGATGTGTTGACGTTCCCATTGCAATGCACGTGTCCTTAGTGCCTCCTCTGGCAAGGTGAGACTACGTTGCTGTGCTAAGCCGAACACGATACGCAGGTAGTGATCCTGATCGGGTGTGATGAAGGTGATGCGTAACCCAAAACGCGCTACTAGTGACAGCTTTTCATCCATGGTATCACGCCAGTGGACATCTTCGCTCTGCTTACCCCGCTCTGCAAAGTTTTCGCGTATCACGTTGAAGCGGTTGGTTGTAGCATAAATTAGGATATTGGCGGGCCTGACTTCTACTGTGCCTTCGAGGAAAACTTTGAGTCCCTTATACGCTGTCTCTTGATCTTCAAATGAGAGGTCATCAATAAATAAGACAAAATGGGGGGCACGTTCGCGCAACTGGGCCACAATCTCAGGCAGACTATTGATGGTCTCCTTACGCACTTCAACGAGGCGCAATCCCTGATCTGCATACCTATTGGCGAGCGCTTTGATCGCCGACGATTTCCCTGTACCCGGCGAGCCGTAGAGTAAGACATCATGAGCCGGTAGACCCGCCATGAAACGCTCGGTATTGGTGATCAGCAGTGCTTTCTCCCGTTCGTATCCTACCAGTCCTTCCAGCTGGATGGGATCAGGATAAGCGATGCCATGCAATGCTCCCTCTGTTGCCTGCCAGCGTAAGACAGGATAGCGCGCGACGAGACCTGTGCCATAACGCGACCAGTAGCTCTCCAATGGCTCTACCAGCGTTGCCCAATCATCACTCTCTGCCAGCAGAGCAGCCAGCGCATGAGACGGATGAGCATTGTTTGCCAGAGTAGGTGCCAGGCCAAGCCAGGGAACCCATGCATCACAAAGTGCAGGCTCAGTTGCCGCCACAGCATGAGAGGTAAGTTGCCACACGGTCTGAGCATGAAGGCCAAACAAGAGGCGCAGTGTCGAGAGATCCTTCTGCGCTTGAGCACGCAACGTTGCCGATACATTCCCTATCCCGGCATACTCTACCTGACTACTCCAGGGATTAGTATCTTCAATAATGCGTGCCACCAGATAAGCTTGCCAGGCATCGGCAAGGCCAAGGTCTGGCTGTTTACCTACCGCTAGCGCCAGCTCTCTAAAGGCACGGCTATATGCACGAGCTATTGCCACTGCGTTGTATTGCTCATCAATGAGTGTTCTCAATAAGTTCAAGACAGCCTCACCTGCTGCATCATTGAGAACATTATGAAATAATGTGAGGCTATTTGTTGCATCTATGACTTTTTTTATTGCTTCATAGGCAGTGCTGATAGAAAACTGCTCTTTCATCTTCAATTATGTCATGCTCCTATTACTGTATAGCTTAACTAATGCGTAGCCCTAGTATAGTCGATCTGTCTTGCTTGCGCAACTGGCGAGAGCACGCTGGAGCACACGTCAATTTTTTACAGATCAGTTGTGCATGTGATAACGTAGTTGCGCAATTTATTGCGCTATGCATGCCAAAAACATTTGTAGACGCGCAATTTATTGCGCCTACTCTTCTTTGCTTGCACCTCTGGCGCAATAAATTGCGCAGCTACGGGATGTACTTCTTGTATTTATTGTGTCCCTGGCGCAATAAATTGCGCAGCTACGGGATGCATTGATTATCTATGATTGTGCTTGCTTTTGTTGGATTGTGGCTATGACGCAATAAGTTGCGCAGCTACGGGATGTACTTCTTCTATTGATTGTGGCTATGGCGCAATAAATTGCGCAGCTACGGGATGCATTGATTATCAATGATTGTGCTTGCAAAGCACATATTTCATTTACCTCTCCCCACACAGTACACATATACCTGCTCAGCATTCTGTTCCTCCTGCTCACATCCTGTGCCCCATCGCCTACACCAACGACGGGCAACGCCAGCGGGACCAGTATTGCACCACTCTCCACAACTGCTGTCAAACTCGCTTCTACCAGCACACCCACGCTCAAGCCACAAGCGGGACGCTTTACCCGTCACATATTATTGCAGGGAGGAGCACACCCCGACGACGTGGCGTTTGACCAACAGGGACATCTGTTGTTTAGCGATGAAAGAAATGGCACGATTGGCAGGTTGAATGCAGATGGCTCGGTTACGCGTGTGCTGAATGATCCCAATGGACCGGAGGGTATGGTCGTTCTGCCCGATGGCACGATCATCTTTGGGGAACAGGAGACCCATCGCATTGTCTCTCTTGCTCCTGGCGCTAAGACACCGACCATCCTGCGTGCATTGCCCGGCACACCGAGTAAAGCTACTTGTAAGGATGGCGTAGACGCGATTGCCCTCGATCCTACTACCAACACGCTGATTATACCTGATAGTCCGACCGGCGAGGTCTACCGCATGAGCCTGGATGGCAAGACGTTTACCTTGCTGGCAAAAGGCATGGTACGGCCTGTTGGCGCGGGTATAGATGCCCAAGGGACAATCTACGTGGCTGATGAGTGCGGCAATGCAGTCTGGAGCATCACTCCGGCTGGTAAGACGACGCGCATAGGTGGTTTTGGCATGCCCGACGATGTGCTGCCCGATGGACATGGCAATCTGCTCGTGATTGACCTCGCACCCCGCATTCATTCGCTGATTCGTCTGCATCTGGCAACGGGTCAGCGTGAGACGTTGGCCAGTCAGGGCTTCATTGAGCCGCAAGGTCTGGCGCTTGACGCCCAGGGGAATATTTATGTATCAGATGACTTTGCGGATATCATCGTGCAGTTTACGCCAGCGTAAGGTTATCCTGCTTAATCATCACCCGGTTGGCGTAGGGACCTCGCTACCTCAGGTGGCCTCCCTTCCCTGGGATGTAACCAGGCTTTGACTCTCAGGTAGAGCGCCATCATTCCGCCGAACCACAAACCACCGTAAAGATAGCCAGCCATCACGTCGCTAGGCCAGTGCGCGCCCAGGTAAACGGGTCGCGAGAAGGTAGATTAATAACCCGTAGAAGTTGGGATAGTGCATGACGTGTCCGCTGGGGAAGCTTGGTTCATTAATCACACGCACCACTGTTACTAGTTCTCTGGTTGGGCGAGGACGTTTGATAATGCGCTTGACTATAGCATTAAGCAAGTTGGATGAACTGGTTAGCAGAATGAAGATGGCCTCCAAGCGGAAACGTAATGCCCAGAAGATTGCGGCAATACCGATTACTTGCGGAACGGAGAACTTGGGAAAACCAATTTCTGATATTCCATAGAAGAAACGGCGCAGCCAGGGTGAGCGCTGCTTTTGTAGTTTTTTGGTAATTATCATGTCACCAGGAAAAAGCTGCGTGCGGTGCGCGATATAGGAGAG
Source organism: Chloroflexota bacterium (assembly GCA_005879655.1). Next base: position 11,613 of record VBJK01000485.1, read on the forward strand.
CATCACCACGCCGGATAGCAGCCATAGATAGCATGCAAGAAAGATTGTACCGCGTGAGACGGCATGGTGTCCCGATACTGAGGTTTCTGTTGCGACACGCTGAGCCTCATCCACTACTGGCTTGACACTTTGTTCTACTTTTGTAGCAATATTGGGCAGGCTGATTTGAGGCAATACCGTCCCTGCTGGTGGTGTAGTAGCAGAGCTATTTTTGATATCTTTGGCTTGTTTTAGATTATTTCCCATACATTGCACCTCGCGCTTCCTGTATTTTACTTATTATACTGGCTACTGCATTGAAGCTTGCTGAAGAATATGTGTTCGCTTACGCTTTGAGTCCATGATATTTGGTCCGATTGCAACTTCTATAGGAACACGGACATGTAATACGGCTGGAAGAACGACGATCGTGGCTGGCGTCTGCCCGATCGGCTCCCCATCGGCGTGTACGACTACCGGCGGATCAGCTTCGATGTAGAGCATTTTGATTTTTCTGCGCATCACCCTGGGTTCGAGCGAACGCACACCCTGGCTTATAGAGATGGCATGTTGCAGATAATCTCGCTTACTGAAATTTCTATAGAGCAGCACATTCAGCAGGCCATCGTCCATGACTGCATTGGGCGCAAATTGCAGATGAACTCCATAATAGGGAGAATTACAGACACTCACCTGGATAGCACGATAGCGAAGACTGTGCTGATTATCGAATGCAATTTTAAAGCGTGTAGGCTGGAAGGTGAGTAGGACGGCTAATCCTTTTAGCACGCCACGCATGGTTGAGAGTACTCCATGACGCTTGATCTCCTCCGCTGCGGGAAAGAGTGCAGCCTCTAATCCAATGCCAGCTACCTCAAGAAAGATATTTCCGTTAATTTTACCTACATCTATCCGAGTCGTTTTACCGTGTGCAATGATGGCACAAGCCTCTTCTATATCCTCCGGGATTGATAAACTACGTGCAATATTGTTCATTGTGCCTATCGGAATAATGCCAAGTGCACTGTTGCTATGGATCAAACCATTAGCCACAGCGTGCAATGTCCCATCTCCACCCGCAGCAATCACCATCTCCACACCTTCGGCAACTGCTTTTTGGGCGAGACCAGTACCGGCATCACCTGGGGTAGTGTGCCAGATCTCAGGCATCAGGCCACGTGTGCGTAGTGCCGTAAGCATCTGTTCTTCGTGTTCTTCTAACGTGCCTTGATGTGTCGTAAGCATCGAAGCTCCAGAGGTCGGATTCACAATGAGTACCACGCGCATTGCACTAGCTCCCCCTAGAAGATGTCATACACAATACATGACAGTCAGAAGTGTTTGATATGTTTATGATGGCTTTACACAGGCGGCTGTACGATAAATACTAGTTATAACACGCATGAACAGTCGAGGAAGTCTCAAACTGCCTGTTGAGGAGAATGGATTGTAATGCTAGCTATATTCCTGAAGCTCAAAGCCTAAGTCAGTAATCATCTGCCAGGTCTCTTTATAGTCCTGCCCCGGCGTCGTTAAACAGCCGGAGACAAAGACCGAATTGGCCGGATACAGGGCCAACGGCTGCAACGAGCGCAGATGTACTTCACGGCCAGCAGAGACGCGTATTTCCTGAGCAGGATTCAAGAAGCGCATCAGGCATAAGATCTTCAGGCAATCATATGGCCGCAAAGCCTCTGCCCCGGCCAGCGGCGTCCCTGGGATCGCCAGCAAGAAGTTGACAGGGATAGACTGTGGTTGCAATTCACGCAGAGCTAAGGCAACATCAACAATATCCTCTTCCGTTTCGCCTTGCCCAAAGATAGCACCCGTACAGAGTTTGAGGCCAGCACGTCGAGCGGCCAGCAATGTATCCACACGATCTTGATAGCTATGCGTCGTACAGATCTCTGGATAGTAGCGCTCGCTGGTATTAAGATTGTGATTGAGCTGCTCTACGCCTGCCTCATACAAGCGGCGGGCTTTTTCCTCTGAAATAATGCCAACTGTACAACAAATAGCAATATCCACTTCTTCCCTGATACGCCGGACCGCCTTAGCAATATAATCGATCTCGCGCTCGGTTGCGCCACGCGTACTGATGGCAATGCAGTAACGGAGACTACGCGACTCTTTGGCACGCTTGGCCCCCTCTAAGAGCCTCTGCTGGCTGACAAGAGGATACTTTTCAATATCTGCCGTCGATATTTTAGATTGTGAGCAGTAGTGACAATCCTCTGGGCAGAGGCCGCTTTTGGCATTGATGAGCATATGCAGATGCACGCTTTTCCCACAGAAGTGATATCTGACCTGGTATGCGGCATCCAGCAAGGCTAACATATGCTGATCAGGACAGTGCAGGACGGCTAGACATTCTTCCCGCGAGAGGACCTGTCCCGCGATAGCTTTGTCAGCGAACAGATGAAAATCCATGTTAGTTGCTCCTCCTCATCGCTCAACCAATAAAATACTTGATTTAGCTATCTGATCCTCATGTGGCCACTTTGCACGAGCCGCTCGCCAAGCCATGACCAGCTCTTTCCAACGCTTCTCACTACCGAGAGCTTTTGCCCCTTCAACCCCAGCTTGGAAATACCTCAAAAAGTCATCCATATTTCCTTCCCAAACAGCCGCCATTGCTTGTCGATTGAGAATTTCAAGCTTTGAACGCTGTGGGATGAAAAGCGTAGCTGGCGAAGTCTCGCTTTGAGCAAGTGCCTTCCCCGCAGCTTCACTGTGGGTCTGACGGTTCTCCTTATCTCTTTCTGCAAGTTCTAAACGAGTCACACCTTCACATAAAATAAGCTCGAAGAAACCACAAATTGCAGCAACGAAATGTGGTAGCCCCTCGAAATCATCGGTAAAAAGGTAACGGGCCTTACTTATGCTCTCAAGTGCCTCTGCTCCCATATCGTTGAGCGCATATGAATATGCAAGTGCTGAGAAGAGAAAACTCTGTAATGGTTGGACTATCTCTTTGGTGTACTTCGTTGCCTGCACATGCCACTTCAGTCTCTCCTCTGGCTGTCCGCTCAAGCCTAATGGAGTACCTAACAGAATAATAGCAAAGACATACAGATCTCGATGTTGCGATATTTGAGCCAAGTCCACAGCTTGATATGCATAGGCTAATCCATCATCGAAACGGCAACGGTGGTACAAAACAAGGAATGACCAGGATGTGTGCACTGAGATGTCTGCTCACTTTCTTCTGATTGTACCATATTCTCAGGTGATGAAGTGGGCACTGCACCCAGATCATGCGTGGGCTGACCTGGGTGAGCAGATGTTTGCACAGGGCCGGGCGTTCTCTTGTGTTGGGGCAGAACTGGGCTTGAAGTCGATGAGCCATCATGCTCTTCCTGCTCATACAATAGCTCTGATGGGTCTTGCTCGTCCTCTGGCGGCACCAGTCCTAGTTATGATGCAGATTTGCCATAGATGATGCACAGCTTCTCTTGATAGTATGGTCTTGGCTTCCTTTTGCCATTTTCCCAGCGTGTGACGTAGCCGCCAGTGACAGCAGCATCTGGAAAGCGGGCCTGGATCTCATCCGCCACGCGTTGTTGCGTCCAGCCGCGTTCTTGCCGTTCCCGACGTAATTGACGATCACGAGTGCAGAAACAAGAGAGGTGGCAGGGCTTGGGGGTCCAGGGGGCGAAGCCGCCCTGGCGGGGTTTGGAGTGTCCCCAAATGCCCTCATTCCCCAAAAGGTTTTGGGATTGTGCACTAGGCTCCCTGCTAGACCTTCCTTGCCACGTGCGATACTCGATTGGCCCTTCAGTGGCTCCCTATTGGCTACCTCTGCTACCCCCCTCTTTACATAAGGAACGTTTCGACCCGTTCACGGCCCCCACGCGCATTGCTCTGACCAAGCAGCAAACATAAGACAAGAATAGAAGATCCAAACATCAGACGATGTTGTGGCAGAGCTAGTGACGAGGTTCGTCACAAAATGAGATGTCATTCCCCATACAGGCATATATCACATCCAAAGTAGGTTCCTGACAGCATCAGCAAAGGTGATGTTGTAACGGAGCTAGTGATGAGGTTCGTCACAAAATGAGGCGTTGTTCGCCACGCATGCCTGTATCACATCTATGATACGTTGTATGTCACACGACAAATTATCCGGCTGACCATAGACGAAATAGAGGTGAAATATTGCTGCTCATCACATTCATGCATGCTATGCTTGCATTGCGAATAGTTGAACAGTGCAAACAAGAAGGTGATAGGTATGAATGTAACCCAAACTTACGTAATTCCTACAAAAACGGTAGAACGGCAAACGGCCCCACTGAGCAATACACAAACACTGCTGATGGAAGCAGAAAAGTATCTCTCTGTCTTAGAGCAGGAGCAAGGAACGACGATCACCATGGAGCGCTGTGCAGCCATACGAGCAGATCTTGAACAGTACGGTACATACTGGCATACACGTGAAGAGCTTGTTTATGGGGCACAGCTATCCTGGCGCAACTCTAATCGCTGCGTCGGACGCTTACATTGGCAATCACTTCACGTGCAGGACTGTCGCCACATTTTGACAGCAGAAGGCGTCTTTCAGGCACTCCTTGAACATATCAATTATGCTACGAATGGCGGAAAATTTCGCTCGACAATGACTGTTTTTGCGCCACAGATACCAAGACAGCCGGGTATACGGATCTGGAATAGTCAACTTATCCGCTACGCGGGCTATCGCCAACCTGATGGTAGCATTATCGGTGATCCTATGCAAGCTGATTTCACCGAGATGGTGCGTCGCCTGGGCTGGCGTGGAGCCAAAGGCACGCCCTTTGATGTGCTGCCCCTCGTGATACAGATGCCACATCAAGCGCCAAGGCTCTTCGAGTTGCCGCAACAGGCTATCCTGGAGGTACCGCTTGAACACCCTGACTTTCCATGGTTCGCTGAACTAGGACTCAAGTGGCATGCCCTGCCAGCTGTCTCCAATATGCGCATGGAGATTGGCGGCGTCTCTTATACAGCCGCACCCTTTAATGGCTGGTACATGGGGGCCGAGATTGGGGCACGCAACCTGGGTGACTCGTCTCGCTATAATATGCTACCTGTCGTTGCCGAGCACATGGGATTGAAGACCAAGTCAGATCGCACACTATGGAAAGATCTGGCCCTTGTCGAACTCAACCGGGCTGTGCTATCCTCCTTCGCAAAACATGGGATTGTCATAGTCGATCATCATACCGTCTCCAAGCAATTTCTTCTGCATGAGCAGCGCGAGCAGTCATGTGGGCGTGAGACGACTGCCGATTGGGCCTGGCTTGTGCCACCCATCTCCGGCTCACAGTGCCCTATGTTCCATCGCAACTACCACAATGATGTCCACAAGCCCAACTTCTTTTACCAGGACGATCCCTGGTCCCGCTAGCTCAAACGTCTGCGACGTTTTTATATACATTGCAGAGGGACCCAGTTGCGGTACGCATCATAGCGAGCACAACCGGGTCCCTCTGCAATGAGACAGATCTTACCTCTTTTTATTCCCCGCATTGAGCCACCCCTGACCTGCGGCGCGCAAGGCAAGCACAAGGGATTGCCTCTACAATGGTACGATCATACCTTGCACGTTGATTGGTATCCATTGTAGGGGCAATCCCTTGTGCTTGCCTTGCTCTTCAATGTACATGAGTACTATGCTTGTACTTTGTCATGAAGATTTAGAAGATTCACACTAAGATAAATGCCAGAGTGGTACATAAGCAAGTAAGCTTATTACATAAGAATATCTAAAAACTATGAAAGCAGAAGGGCATCATTCAGGGAGGGTAGCCCTTTTCGCCAGCATACAACCATCGATGGGGAGCTTTTTCAGCGTATGCGCTCCTCGAAAGGGGCAACAATGCGTAATTGGTCCATTATCCCAGGTCGGACAGACTATGCACAGCGGTTACAGACGATGTATACCCAACTGGCCACGTCATGGGAGAGAGTTTATCGGCAAGTTTTCTGGCTGGCTGACGGAAGTCGCAACGTCGAGCGTATCTCAAAACTTCTGCACAAGCCCGCCGACAAGATTGAGCAGGTTATCGATGATCTACTGGTCAGCGGTTACATCAAGGTTAATTCAGGGGAAAAGGAATTGGCTATGAATCCCGTTCTCTTAAAACAGAGCTTTCAAATGGTCACTCCGCATAGAGAGGAGTTTGCTAGGCGTTTTTATGCTCTACTTTTTGAGCAATATCCACAGTTGCGCTCGCTTTTTCCGTCTTCCGAGGCGAGCATGAGGAAGCAGGAAACGTCGCTTATCTCAACGCTAGCGGTAGTGGTGGCTGGTGTGGAGCGCGGAGACAACATGGCCGAAGTGATTCGCTCATTGGGTGAACGCCATGCTCGCTATGGGGCGCAGGCGGCGTACTACCCTATCGTCGGTAAACTGCTCATCCACACGTTTCAGGATTTTCTCGGTGATGCCTTTACGCCGCAGATGAAAGCTGCGTGGACGCAAGCATATGAGATCATTAGTGCCGAGATGCTCAAGGGTGCCGATCGGGCGACCCACGTCACACAATAGTTATTGTCTGTCCAGCAGAGCAGACCTCTCCCTGAGGTTGGCATGCAGTCTGTAGTATAGAGCAGGTATGAAGAAGGGTGTCAATACACTTCTCTGCTTCATTGGGGGTAAAATCAGATGGAATACAGTCCGGCTGCAAAGCTTCAAGTCAACTTAAACGACTTTTCGAGCCTGTTGTGGATACTGAAGTCTGCTCGGCACAGTGGGAGCGTGCGCATTGAGCTACAAGCTGTCGATGAGGCGCAGACGGAGGAGCCATGGCGGGCACACCTCTTACTGGTTGACGGCGAGGTCGCCTCTTGTCTCTGGCTACACAGTCTGGGCCAGCGTAAGTTACTCTGGCATCTGGAGTCATCATCCACGCCAAGACAAGCGAGGCTCTCCAATCCACCTACGCTTGCGGGCCTATCGCCCAGTCCTTCCCCCGCGCCCACTGGACCCATAGGCCCGCAGGCCACAACCGATCCTTTGCCTGATCCCCGCCCTGCTCCCCCTTTTCAGGCGCGGCCCCGTGGTACAACAAATCCATTATCTGCCCCGCGCCTGCTCCCCAATCTACCAAACCGCTCGCACGGGGGTACAGAACCACTCTCAGAGCCTGGTCTGCCGGGAGACATTCAGGCACAGATGGAGCCACGCCCCACAAGCAATCAGCCAGCTGCACACCATCTGCCGCCGAGTCCACAAGCTAGCCTGCGCCCAATCATGGACCAGTTGTCTGATCCGGGCTTTCCGAGAACTCATCAGACTGGGCCACGCCCCACCATACATTCTCCGTCCGAGCAGTACCTGACTGGAAGCCTGTCTTCTGCCGCCCCACGCTCTGTGACACCACAGCCAAGCACTTCTACACCCGGCAATCTGGCACCGCCAACGATTGCGCAGATTCCTTACCGCATTGCACCCACTGGCCAGGACACGAGTGCATGGTCACGCAAGCATAGACGCGTCTTCGCATTGATTGACGGAACAAAGAGCGTAGCTCAGATCGCCGATATGCTCGGTCTACCGCCTGTAATGGTCGAACAAGTTGTCGCTGATCTGCTCTCATGGGGGACTATTGTGTGTATTTAGCTGAGCGACGTTTCTCAGCGCTAGATATTTTTGCTACCTCAACGCCAGCAACGAAGTGGGCGCTTTGACACGGCAAGTTCGTCTTATCGCTGGTATTACAGTGCGATAGTCAAAAATGTATAACTGTTCTTTACTCTATCAAAGAGACACTTATACGCTTCGTTCGTTATGTACTTCGGATGGGTGCGGCTGAGACTGTCTCTCGTAGTGTTCCTGTTGAGTATCGGGATGGTAAGTTGTTCTTGGTGCAGGTGGTTGCGCTGTTCTCAGGCGAGAAGCAATATCATGTGCGCCGCATTGACGCATGAGACCGAGAGCCTGCTCAGGGTTAGTAACGGCTTTAAGAAGGACAATACTGCGACCGGCATCGAGTTCGCTTTGGTAGTTGTGTGCATCCTGTTCCGGCACGCCCATCCTCATCCAATCATCAGCCGAGTTAGTACTGGTAGATGCTTGGCCGGTAAACAAACTTTTCAGATTCTCGGTAAAGCTATTCGTGCCGCGCACCACTAACCTGATCTGGTCATAGCTATAGCCAGCCCCACGAAGCTTATCGATGGCTTGATTGGCAGCGTCACGGTCGGCAAAGACGGCGATCAACGTTGAGCGTTCAGTTGTGGTAGTCATACGTAGTTCTTCTCCTTTCATCATTGAGCATTTATCTTCTTCTCTTCACGCAGTTAATCCTCACATCTATGAAGCTCTTCATCGATGACTCTCTGATGTGATGTTGAGGGGAGAGATGTAATTGCTTCAGCTTTTTCTCTCTGAGACCCCTCCTAGATGTACACGCACAAGTTGCGTGGAAAGTTACGTGGGGAGTGGCGATGAAGTAAGATCTCGCAAGGATTGCCCTTCCCCCACCACATCCAACACCACATCCGTCACCTCCGGCATATACGGCACCACCCCCAACAACGGCGCTCTCCCCCAACACCGCAACGCATCAGCATTCGTCTGTACCGCAATATCATCAATTGCCTGAGTATGATTCAAGACAATACCAATAACCTGGCTGCGCTCGCGTGCAACCGTAACAGTCAACGCTGTATGATTGATCGTACCCAATTTATTACAAGCCACCACCAGGATTGGCAGACCTAATGCCACCGCCATATCATGCATCGTATGCTGCGCCGTCAGCGGCACCAGCAACCCACCAGCGCCCTCTACTAATACATAGTCATGCTGCGTGAGCAACTGCTCATAACAGGAGTCACTACCTCCGGTGGCGCAGTACAGCCAGAAATGCGGCGCAGGAACAGAGCATCCTGGGGGGCAAGCTGATCACCTTCACGCGGACAGCCCGTCTCTACAGGCTTCATCACACCCACACGCAGACCCTGCTTACGCAGTATCCGCGCTAGTAATCCCGTGACGACGGTCTTGCCTACCCCAGTATCTGTCCCAGTAACGAACAGTCCTTTACTCATGTTAACTCTTTAGCAAGGGAAAAGAGGCTCGATATGGTGTCTACAATCATAACTCTTTAGCAACAGTACAAAGCGCATCATAGGTGACATCTAACAAGATCTGTAGCTCTTCCTTCGTGATGACCAGCGGCGGCATGATGACGAGGACATCAGCTAAAGGACGTACGATTACACCCCGGCGACGTGCCTCTTTGACTACGCGTACCGCTACTTTCTCTCTGGCCGGAAATGGCTCATGTGTGGCTTGGTCGCGCACAAGTTCGATACCAACCATGAACCCGCATTGCCGGATATCTCCTACCAATGGACATTGCTTGAAACGCTTTAATCCTTGCCTCAGCAATGCTATCTTGTGCTGAAGTCGTGAGAGCGTCTGATCTTGCTCAAAAAGGTCGAGATTGGCAAGCGCTGCGGTACAGGCAAGGGGATTACCTGTGTAAGTATGACCATGATAGAATGTCCTCTTCTGCTCAACCGAACCAAGGAATGCTCGATAAATCTCTTCGGTCGTCAGGGTGGCCGCTAATGGTAGATACCCGCCAGTGATCCCCTTACCGACTGCCATCAGGTCTGGCGCGATACCCTCATGTTCACAGGCAAACATTCTGCCCGTCTTGCCAAAGCCTGTCGCCACTTCATCGACGATAAAGAGTACCTGATGGCGTTTGGCAATCTCCCATACGGCACGTGTATACCCGGCAGGATACACAAGTATACCAGCAGCCCCCTGTACCAGTGGTTCCATCACTACTGCCGCTAGCTCTTCAGCATGGGTGGCAATGATACGCTCGACCTCGTCCAGACAGGCAAAATGACACTCTGGATACGATTTATGCAGGTGACAACGATAACAGTAGGCTCCTGGAGTCTGGACTATAGGAAATAAAAGCTGATGATAGACCTGCTGGTAAATTTCAATTCCACCGACACTCATAGCGCCTACTGTATCACCATGATATGCGCTGTGTAACGAGAAAAATTTGGTTTTGCGCGGTTGAGGCGATGCGCATTGCTGCCAATATTGAAAGGCAATTTTTAGCGCGATCTCCATGGCTGCGGCCCCGGTATCCGAATAGAAGACGCGCGTGAGTTCACCAGGGGCGAGGCGCACCAGCCGTTGAGCAAACTCAATGGCGCTTGGGTGAGTCAGGCCAAGGAATGTACTGTGTGCAACCAGCTCAAGCTGAGCGGCAATAGCCTGATTGATCTCCTGCCGCCGGTGTCCATGAACATTTACCCATAACGATGAAATACCATCTAGATAGCGCTTGCCTTCAATATCGATGAGATAGCAACCCTCCGCACGTTCGATGATAAGCTGAGCTTCTGCTTCCCAGTCTTGTTGTTGTGTAAAAGGATGCCAGAGATACTGTTTATCAGCCTGTTCAAGTTGCCTACGCGCAAAAAATCGTGCTTCCTGTTCCATGATAATTCCCTATTTTTTGATAGGGAGAAGCTCCCTGTACTTTAGTGCAATAAATTGCACAGCTACGGGGAGATTGTCACTGCTTTCGGCGCAATAAATTGCGCAGCTACGGGTGATCTTCTCCTTTATTGCGAGTCCACTATATAAGACGTTTTTTTACCCTATTATTCCAAATTTTCTCCCCACATCTTCAAATGTACTGAGCGCATAGTGTAAGTCACCCTGCGTATGCGTAGCCATCAGACTGGTCCGAATACGCGACGTGCCAGGCGGTACGGTCGGCGGACGTATGGCTACGGCAAATACACCTTGAGCCAATAGCTGCTGAGCCATCTCTAATGCCAAAGCTGCATCACCAATTAGTATAGGTATGATGTGTGTCTGGGAGGTAAGCGTGTTAAAGCCAAGCTGTTGCAAACCCTGGCGGAAAAAGGTTGCTTTCGTCTGAAGTTGTTCAACAAGCTCAGGCTCCTGTTCTAGTATATCGAGGGCGGCTAGCGATGCTGCAATGACCGGCGGGGGAAGAGCTGTGGTGAAAATAAAATTGCGCGCTGTGTTGATAAGATAGTCCTTTACCAGTTGAGGACCAGTCACGAACGCGCCAAAACTGCCCAATGCCTTGCTCAATGTGCTGATGGCAACCACCGCCTCATACTCGATCTCCAGTTGAGCCACCAGACCTCGCCCTGCGGGTCCAATACAGCCTGTAGCGTGGGCTTCATCGACGACCAGTAGAGCGTCGTATTGAGTACAGAGGCGAGCTATCTCTCGTAAAGGTGCCAGATCGCCATCCATGCTGAAGACTGTATCTGTCACTACCAGGATAGTCCTCTGCCGCCCCGTCTGTACTGCCGCTGCGAGCAACTCTGCAAGGGCCGCTACATTGCAGTGAGGAAAAACTTTACATTCCGCACGGCTTAGACGACAGCCATCAATAATACTGGCATGATTCAGTTCGTCACTCAAGATCAGGTCGCCCGCCTGACTTAGCGAGGAGATGACACCGACATTGGCGGTATAGCCGCTGTTGAAGAGTAATGCACTCTCGGCATGTTTGAAGCTAGCCAGTCGAGCTTCCAAGAGCTTATGGCGCTTACTGTCACCTGCAATAAGTCGGGATGAGCCAGCTCCCCAGCCATCTGCTTGTGCAGCCGCGCTTGCGGCTGCCTGTAATACGGGACGGGTTGCCAGGCCCAGATAGTTATTGGAACTGAGGTTAAGAACTTTGTGTCCCTCCACTTCTATCCAGGTTGCGGCTCCTGCGGAGACTGTCCGCAATTGACGGTAGAGGTGCTGGCTATGCACAAGGTCTAGCCGTTGGCGCATGAATTGTAGGGCTTTCTGCTCCATGGAACCATGCAAGATCTCTCTAGCAATGTGTCCAGATCGTAGTTGCGCAATTTATTGCGCTACGCCTGCCGATCATCCCCATAGCCGCACAATTTATTGCGCCTGTTTTCTTTTCTCATGTATCTGCTATAATTTATTGCACAACTACAATCTGGACACGTTGCAAAAAATGTCTCTGGCGCAATACCTTGCACAGCTACGACCTGGACACGTTGCAAAAAATGACGCGCACCCTGCAACGGGCTTTTTTTCTTCGACCACCATACTATACCACCCGTAGGGCAAAACAAGCGATCATAGAGCGCCTTTATTTTGCAAGGTTCCTTTGGTGTGCAGGCATGGCTGACATGGTTGCAACTCCTCGCTTGGCGCTAGAGGAAGGGATAAGCCTACTGATCGTTGGGAAGAACCCGTTGTGGAAACAGGAAGTTGAGCTAGGGAAGAAGAATAACCAGCATTTTGTGCAGATACCGCATGCACGCTTTATTGACATGGTGCGCGACAAAGGGAAGCTAGTAGGGATAGAGGTGAGAGAGCAGGAAGAGAGCTACACCAGCAAAGCAAGTGCACTTGACCTAGACAAGATCCCGACCTATGATCCCAAACGCACCGAGAAACCGACCTTCTCAGGCAAACGTGAGAAACGTGGTCTCTACCGTGCTAAAAATGGACGACGCATTAATGCCGATGTGAACGGCAGTATGAACATTATGTGTAAAGCAATCCCAAATTCCTACGGGCATGGGATAGAGGCGCTTTTTGCAGTAGCGCCAGGACGGTTGCCAGTACAAGGGCGCTGACTAAGACGGCTTCCGTACGAACTGATCTATAGTTCGCTCTGGATTGGATACTGTGTTCTGGACAGCGCAATCACGTTGTTGCTGAGTGAGCTAGTGCTGGGGATCTTCATCTCAGTAATCGGGATATAACCAAGTTGCTGTGCCAGTTTCTGCGCGGGTGGTGTGAACATGAAATCCAAATATTTAGAAATAAGAGCATTAGAGTCACCAAGGGTATACATATGCTCATAGCTCCAATATGCATAATGGCCATTGGCAATGTTTTCATGTGTTGGCTGATAGTTATCGATTGCTACAGCACGAACGCTAGAGTCGAGCACCGAAAGTGCTAAATAGCCAATTCCTCCAGGAGTCTGAGCAACAGTATCGCGTACCGCAGTGGAAGAGTCCGTTTTTAGCAATTTTCCTTTCTCATCGCGCCCGCCAAGAATGTACTTGCGGAAGGTGGCGCGTGTGCCCGATGTAGAGGGGCGTACCACTGGCACAATAGTTCTATCTGGACCTCCTAACTGGCTCCAATTGTGGAGCTTACCCGTCGAAAAAATATCAATAATCTGCTGGGAAGTCAAAGAAGGGATATGGACCTCTGGGTTCACCACCATAGTAAAAGGGATGACACAAATGATGTGGTCAGTCAGGTTAGGATCAGGATAAATAGCGGGGTCTGCATACACATCGGAGTCTCCAATATCTGCTTGGTGGCTAGTTACCGCATTAAGACCTTGCAAGCTCCCTCCCCCTTGTACATCGATGTGCACCTGGGGATACTGTTTCTGGAACAGGTCACGCACAACACTGGCTAAGGGCTGGAGCGCAGTAGAGCCTACTATTAAGAGATGACCACTGAGTTCATGGGTGTCCGGTCCTGTACAACCCGTGAGAAGCTGCATAATTAGCAAGCTCATCAGCAAGATTGCCATGCTACGTGTCGTTTGTATGTACCCTTGTAGGTACATGTGATGTGGAAGAAATATGGTTTTCACAACTATTTCCTTGAAAAACCTCTCTGCTACTTTGGGCGAGATCAAAAATTTGGACATGAGGGCATGACTCCTGTTCCATTTATGTCTTAGAAGTTTTAAGCGACCTTTAAATCAGACCATTCGAGCTATGCATTTTTACTTAATGTCATGTTAAAACGGTGAAGCTGCTCAAAACCTCACCTTCCCTTTCTGAAAAATTCTTCTAGAAGTCCCATATGTTTGCATAAAAATGATGCACAATGATATTATTAGGCTGGGAAAACACTTTCCTCTGTGAAGGGGAGGGGAAGACGACAATCAGTATGTTAGATTTTCCAACTTGGTTTAATACTAGTTGTTATGGTGGGTTAGCGTGTTGCATTTGTGCCATTATCGCTAACACGCTCTATACTATTATGCGCAAACGCGGGACAAATCATCAGTTGAGCGGCGTGCTCATTGCCTGCGTTCTTGCTGCATTACTTCTGCTGCCAGCCATCTACTGGTATAATTTTCGTTATCCCTTAATACAAAAGGTTGTCCCCTTTCTTGAGATTGTGCTCTTGCTGGGCTATATTACATTTTGTGGTTGGCTCTTGCCGTTGGGGGCGACTCTCGTTTACTGGCTATTCGCTCGGCCACAGATGAGTGCTTCTGCCATACGTACAGTTGCCGCACAAAGTCAGCATAATCCACCAGCGACAATGGCGTGGCTACCTCCACGCTATCAGCAAGGTATGCTCATCCCCTTCGTCTTTGGCGAGGAGATACCGTGGGGCTGGTTAGAGTATCGTAGCGGTAACTTTCAAGGGCAACGCTTAGAACTCAAACGTTGTATCATTACTCTGGGACGTGATGAAGATTGTGATATCTGGATTGATGATGAGATGGCTTCGCGCCGCCACGCTGAATTAGCTTGGTGTCAGGGGCAGGCCTATCTTACGGATTGTGATAGCCTCAATGGCATATTGCTCAATGGACAACGTGTGCGGGGCTTTGTCCAGGTATCAATGAATGATGTGATCGAGGTCGGCGAGCAACGTTTTGTCTTTTTGCTGGCCGATCAGCAAGCAGTTCCCTCTGACGAGAGCGATCCGCTGGCCCATCATAAGTGGCGTTCCGCGCTAGAAGAGCCTGGCACGGAACAATTCATTGCCCCTCCCTTTACAGATCCCATCAGTGGGACAGGCCCAACCCCCTTAAAGTTACCGAGTCGGCAGAAACAATAATTACCACTCAAACTCAACCTTGCTTAAGGGCTGTAGCGACAACACTGGGCGTCCGTGTCCTGGATAGAGGTAGCGAATGCTTAGACTACGCAATATGTGCAAGATCTCTTCGCGCTGATGACGGTCCGCTCCGCCGCGCCATAGCAGGGAACCACCCTCTAGCGCGACGAGGGTATCGCCACACAGTAACTCCTCTGAGAAAGGATGGTATACGCACAGGCTTTCGGAAGCATGACCCACACTGGCGATGATACGCCAATCCAAATGCCCTGGCAGACCCTCTACATCGTTGAGCCATATATCTACTAACTTGATCTGTTGGACCGAAGCTGGTAGCAAGAGGTCATGATGACCGAGTACTCCTGATAAGACCTGTCCCGCAAAATGGCCAAATTTCGGCAGGATTTTCTCCTCTGTCACCAATTGACGATTTATGGCCGAAGCTGCTACCGGAGCATGACAGAGACGACGTAATTTGTCTACTGCGCTGCTATGATCGGCGTGAAAGTGGGTCAGGACGATAAGATCAATGTCGTCTATCGTACGGTGCAGGAAGCGTTGAATATAGTCACAGAGCAAGCGCACTATGAGTTTGGCAAAACGATCTGTGATCGTGTGGACCCGACGAGGCTGAAGTGGGGTCCGTGAATATGATGATTGGTTCGCAGTTACAAGCTTCAACAAGCCCTCGCAGGAAGCCCCTGGCCTTCAGCCATGAGTAGGAATGCAGTGGCCTTGCGTTGTGTACTCATAACTACATGATAGCATATGCACATTTCTTTTGCAATGTGATCTCATGCCCATTTACTGAGCCTTTCACCGAGACGCTTGGCTTCATCGACCTGCCGCACAACTCTGTAGCTTGATAGAGTCACTGCTAGCAAATCATATTGGAGTAGGAACGCTTGTTTTCACAGCGGACAACTATCTCATCCTTCCTATCCGCTCAAAACGTATTGGGATCTGGAGAGAAGAGATCACCCCATCTATCTCAGGAGCAACAAGCTTTGATGATGATTTATACGGCTTTCGACCTGGACCCATCTGTAGCTGGATGTGAGAAAGACCACCAGTGGAAATCGCAGGTCCCTCTCTCTTGAAGAGTGATGGGTGTTTCTCCTTTGGAAAAATAAAAACAACCTGGAAAATTCTTGATGGCGATGGGACTGGTATGTACCTACCAGAGCATATTTATTCTCATTACATTCCATTTGCTGAGGAGCTTCCTGCGGAATATGTCCTAACAGTTCTACAACACCATAATATGCGTAGAATCATACTTGTTACATCGCCATTTCACCAATTGCGCACGTATCTCACTTTTGCAAAAGTTTTTCAGCGGTATAGAATAGAAATTATAAACTACTATGCTAATACAGGGGAGTGGCATCCATTGACGTGGTTTTTCTCCAAAGAGCATCGAGATCTAGCGAAAAGCGAAACTGAGCGCATTAAGCTTTACCGCGCTAAAGGTGACATCCTCTAGTAGCAAAATACGTGTACGAATTGCTAGCTTCAGGCAACTCCCTCGTGTCCAGCGTGTTACTCGTGTCTTTGCTAGCAAGTTTGAGGTAGAGGAAAGCAAAGGGAAGTAGCGCAAAACGCGGGCGGACGCACTCTTCATAGGCAAATGAGCAGGAAGAACCTCCCTGCGGGGGATGAGGTTCTTTCGAGCACAGCATTTACCAATGCATGGCACGCATAATAATAAGTATGACACACAACACTATCAGCACAATCATGATCATCCTTTCAGGCGTGATGTATTGCAGAATTGGCGATTTCCGAGATTGTACTACTGGCAAGGATGCCTCTGTAGAGGAATCTGGCATTATCTCTACGGGCACGTCTAGGTTATTTTCACTCAAATCAAAAGGGTTCTTGAGGCCAAATCACCACCTCTCCTGGGTTATTAAAATACTTTTGATAAACATCAACCAGAGAATGTATTTTTTGCAAGTAGTTAGGGGATTCCTCCAAATGAAACCCAAGTTGCATTTGGATAAGAACTCGTATAACCGCAAGATCACGCATATCTCGATCGTTGCTAAAGGCGAATTTCTTGCTGTCCTGAATGGCGTCCTCTCTTAAGTCCAACTCTTCTTGTGTATGTTCCTCTATACCTTCCGAAACATCATCCAACCCTTTTTGGAAGCGCTCCTGATATGCCTTGGTGTATACTGTTATCAACCTCTTACGTTCATCAATCTCAGGAGGTGCGCCTCCTGTCACGTAGAGTTCCTTGATGGCGTTCTGTGCTAAACGTGTACTCCTTGCGGCAAGTCTATCCTCATTAATTCCGACAATTGCCCCACTTCGCTTCATTCTTTCAATCTCGTCCAAATCATCAACTGCTTGCCATTTTGCCTTGTTCTCCAGTGGCTTATCGCCCATTGATAACCTTTTATCTGTACTCTCCGATGGATCAGTCATATCCCCTATTGTTGCTGGTTGCTTGTCTTCATAGGATGGATCTGGCATGATGATGAAAATGATCCTTTCTGCTGTAACTGGAATATAGACACGAATAACTTTGGGAAGCCCTACAGGAACGGGCAGTAAGGAGGGACGACTATAGCGACGCTTATGCCATTTACGCCACGCATGAGGGCCGTGTCGTCCATATGGATGAGACCGCATAGAACATTCAACAGCCATTCAAAAGTTAACAGGCGCGTTACAGTTTGGAAATACAGAGGATACAATACATATATAAATTATCATTACATATCAAAGCATGTCAATAGAACATATATTCTTTTGGTGTTGTTTGGTATACAGTCCTTGACATGAAAGCAAGAGCTGGCTGGTCTATCACACCGCTAGCTATCAAGGTAACACCCCACTTTCTAGTCCAATGCCTAGCCACCGTAGCCACCGTAGCCGCGTAGCCAGTGTAGCCAAGATGTAAAAACTGGCTACAACTGAGATGTCATGACCAGGATGCACTCAACTAGGCAACGGCCATCAATGGTCTTTACCTTCATCTACAATGAGATCGCCAGATCTGACACCTAAAGCTCTCGCTATTTTTTCAAGCTGGTCCAGTTCTACCCGCTGCATATTGTTATTCCAGTACCTATTGAGTAACTGAAGTGTTACCTGACTCTTTTCTGCCAGTTCCTTCTGTGTCAGCTTTTGCTGTCGAGCTTCCTCTTTGATACGCAGTCGTGCCATTGTTCACTCCTTTCTATTTGCCGCTAAGCTCATACCCAAGAGTATCACCATTTCACTAGTTCGTCAATGAGCATAATATCGTATTGGCAAGTTAACGTTAGCAGCATATCATTAATAGAGAGAGTTTAGAGAAGCAGTCATCATGTATGTCCAGTTATCCACAACGGATGTGGAGAGGTTGTGGATAACATCGAAGAAAGGATGAGTACATGAACACATTACCGCATGTTATAAAACATTGTTACCAGCGTGTTTTGACTACACGTCAACTTGCTCAACATCTTGAGACCGATGAGAACAATATCCAGAAAAATTACAGCCGCAACAAGGATCACTTTGTTTTAGGAGAGGATTACTTTTTGTTGGAGGGAGATGACTTAGAGAACTTCAAAGAATTGCACCTGACATTTTGTCAGGCACAAAATTTGAACATGGTTCGTTCTCTCTATGTCTGGACGGAATTTGGAACGTTGCTCCATGTAAAGTCTATAGGCACTGATAAAGCTTGGCAGATCTATAAATGGTTACGCCGAGACTATTATGATAGAGGAGAGCAACTCGCCCAACTCTCACGACCGCAGGTGCCCAACATGGAGGAGATCCAAGCGGCCTACACTCTAGTACAGGCTGCCAAAGAGCAACTAGAGCAAGTACGCGCCGATGCTAACCGACGTATTGCTGAGGCAACCACCGCCTATGGGCAAGCGCAAGCGCGGTTTCACGAGCTAATAGAGCCACTTGGCGAACTGGGAAAAGCTCTTGCTCCGCGCGCATTAGGCCAGCGGAAAAAGCCGTTAAAATAGTTTTCTGCAAAGTTCGTCCAAATGGATAGTGATGAGACAGCTACAGCAGGACCACCAATAGAGGATATATTGTCTTCTTACATGCAGTCTGTCGGGAAACCACTCACTACACGCGATATTCTGCGATGCGGTCCACCTCCCATACGCAAGCTGAAGGCAAAAGAGGTACAGGACTTGCTAGGGTTCTTGGAACGATCCGGGGTAGTAAGCACAGAGAGGAAAGGGAAGGTGCTATGGTACACCTTTGTTTCTTGAGCCGAGTGTCGCAATTGTCGCTGGTCGCAATTGTCGCAGAACTTTGTTTTTCAGCGACAAAATGGACAGAGAGTCTTCCAAGCACGTATAAAACTCGTGTTGTTGAAGGGTTAAGCAGACCAATTGATCGCGGTGCAAATGGGGAAGCGCCAGATGTCTATCGCTGCGCTTGTCGCGGATTGGCAGAAGAACTAGGACTGCGTGAAGCCACCGAAAGGGCAAAGGGACATGGGATGTGTTTCTTGAGCTAAAAGAATAAAACCACCGGACAGGACAACGTCCAAGCCCTTTAGTTAGCTCTCTGCAAGTGCTTCTGTTCTGATCGCTTATTCCGCCTTATGTGTGAGTGTCGTGAGCAGTTGTAGCGCTTGGTCAAGCTTGCCCTCTAAAGATTGGAAATCCGTTAGCTCTTCTGCGTGTTGATCAGACCCAGGAGCCGTGGATACGCAAAATGGTGCGAGACGTGTTAATGAGATCATGTCTCAAGGTATGCTTTCCTCCAGATCCCGCTTGCCGGTAATACCCCACAACAGCCGTTGCAATGGATCAGGATCTTGGACCCGAAAGTCTACCCAGGTCATAGCTCGTAGGAACACAGGCAATACAGGTTCGTGGGGAGCGTCTGGCAACAGTACAGGAATCACCGGGCAT
>VBJK01000086.1 GCA_005879655.1 Chloroflexota bacterium
ATATCCAACACAGGCAACGCACCACACAAAGATGCAGCTACTGCTGCGACAAAACCTGCTAGAGGCGGGTTAGAAGGCGTAGTAGCGGCCACAACCGCTATTAGTAAGGTTGAAGGAAATATTGGTCAGCTTGTCTATCGAGGATATAACATCCACGATCTGGCGCGCACAACAGTCTATGAGGAGATTGCTTATCTGCTCTGGTTTGGTCGCTTGCCCAAGCAACAGGAGTTGACGGAATTGCAAGGGCGTTTTGTAGCAGAGCGCTCTATTCCTGAGAATGTTATGCAGACGCTACGTGCTCTGCCTGCTGAGACGGAGCCAATGGATGCACTACGCACCGCTGTCTCGGCCTGGGGTGCTGTCGCCATTAAAGGTCAGCCTACTATCGATCAAGCCATTGCTATCACGGCCCGCTTCCCGCTCTTTATGGCTACGTTCAATCGTCTGCGCCATGGGCTGGAGCCATTGGAGTCCAGGCCCGAACTGAGCCATGCCGCTAACTATCTTTACTTGTTGACGGGCCACACGCCCTCTGAGGAGCATATACGGGGTTTGAACGCCTATCTGGTGCTGCTGGCGGATCATGGTATGAACGCTTCCACTTTTACTGCACGTATTGTTGCCAGTACCGAATCCGATATAGCCTCGGCGGTTGTTGCTGGTATTGGTGCGCTGAAGGGTCCATTGCATGGTGGGGCACCATCAAAAGTGCAGGATATGTTGCGGGAGATCGGGACGCTGGAGGCGGCGCAAGGTTGGTTGTACGATGCCATTACGCATGGCAAGAAGCTGATGGGCTTTGGCCATCGTGTCTATAAGACTGCTGATCCGCGTGCTGAAGAGTTACGCGAGATGGCGCGTATCGCCGATCCAACAGGTTTTGTGATGGCACATGGCGTCGAAGAATTGGCTCTGTCTTTGCTGAGTCAATTGAAGCCTGGCCGCCGTCTCTACACCAATGTCGAATACTATTCTGCTGCATTGATGAACTCTGTTGGTCTGAGTGGCGATCTCTTTACACCAACTTTTGCTATCAGCCGGGTCTCTGGTTGGACCGCCCATATTCTGGAGCAGGTCGGCAATAACCGTCTCATTCGGCCTGAAGCAGATTATACTGGTCCAATGGATCTGCCATTCGCTCCTTTAAAAGAGCGCTCGTAATTGTAGTAAATGAGTAGAGTCACCGAGGAGCATTGCGGGCGCAATGCTCCTCGGTGACTCCGCTCATTTACTACAATTACGGTGTAATCTCTGTTTTTAAATCGCTTCTGTATTCTTTGAGCAATTTTTGTACTTTGGGGTTTATGATCAACATACAATAGGGCTGAGAGCTATTTCTATTGTAATACTCGCGATGATAGTCTTCAGCTGCATAGAAGTTGGTGAAGGGAGCGATTTCGGTGACAGCGGGCCTTTTATAAGCGCCAGACTGGTCTAATGCTACCTTCGATGCCAGTGCAATCTGCTTTTGCTCATCGTTATGATAGAAGATGGCGGAGCGATATTGTGTCCCGCTATCGTTGCCTTGACGATTGAGCGTCGTCGGGTCGTGCACATGCCAGAAGATCTCTAGCAACTTCTCATAAGAGATGATAGCGGGATCATAGCTGAACTGAATACCTTCCGCAGCGCCTGTGCTACCCGAACAAACTGCCTGGTAGGAGGGATTTTCTACCTGCGATGCAGCGTAGCCTGGTACAACGTCGGTGACGCCTTTGATTCTCTGGAAGAGCGCCTCTGTGCACCAGAAACATCCTCCGGCCAATGTTGCCTTCTCTATGGCCATAGCTTGCCTCTTTCTTATGCTACTGCTCAACTATGCTTGTGACGAAGTTTCGCCAGCACGAAAGTTCAGCGCCGCTGAATTGATACAATAGCGCTTGCCAGTTGTTTCTTGCGGACCATCATCGAAGACGTGCCCCAGGTGAGAGCCACAGTTGCGACAGACGACCTCTGTACGTCTCATGAAAAGGGAATTATCTTCATGCAACTCAACGTGCGCCATATTGATAGGATCGTCGAAACTGGGCCATCCACTACCAGAGTCAAATTTGGTATCTGATGAGAAGAGGGCTTGGCCACATGCTACACATTCGTAGACGCCTTTCTCGTGATTGTTATAGAGTGCTCCTGTAAAGGCGCGCTCGGTTCCCTTGAGGCGACATACTTTGTACTGTTCCGGCGTTAATTTTTGTTTCCAGTAGGCTTCGGGCTGTTCTTTTAGATTGCTCATAATCTCGATTACTTTCTGTTAGCTTCTGAGTGCACAATTTTTCTAGAGGTTATCACATGCTGAACATTACAATGTGGAGCAGAACTTTCTGCTCACTGAAGAAAACAATATGAAGCCCTTAGTTGTTTCCAATAGAGCCGCAAATTTGTTGCTTGCTGGTTATCTTTTTCTGATGGGGCGAAAGTTCAGGGCGAATGTCTCTGAGTGACAAGAGAGTTGTCATTTGCTCACCAAGTCAGGCTGTATCACATATGTTTGTCTTTAGAGGGCGTGGGGGGTGCTAGGCTACCAGGACACCCACAAAGGACAAGACCGGTCTTGTCCCTTGTGGGTGTCCTGCGGACCTCTTAACTGTTCTCGCTACCCATTGCTCATATTATTATTTTGGCGGGGCGGCAGGTGTACCGGATGTAGGTGTGCCGTTGGCATTCTGCAATTTCGCTTGTTCCTCGTGAATTTTACGCTGTAAAGCGCGCAGGTATGCCTGTGCTCCATCAAGATCGGTCTGTGTAATAGCATCGAGCTGTTTTGGCATCTTCGTCGTTTGTGACACCCAGCTCTCAAGGACGCTCTGGATAGCCTGCAAGGTGGTATTATCCTGCCCTACATTAGCCAATATACCACGTGCCGACTTGAAGGCGCGGGACATATTGGCAAGGAAGTCAGTAGCGACCGTTGCTCCGAACTGGACAACCGGAGAGACAAACACATCGTAGGCCACACGCGTCAGCCTTGCCGCGGTAATCGCACCATCAAGGGTAAAGCCCTCCAGGTTTCCCAACGCGGTAAGCATTTCTTTGCGAGCAGTATCCGCACCTTGCGTCAAGCCCTTCCGAAAAGCCTCTTCGAGCTGATGTTCAATATTGGAACCGACGTTACTAATCGCCTGTGGTAATTGGGGGGCTAGCTCATGAGCTGCAACACCGGCTCCGGCAGCGCCACCAAGCACAACTGCCGTCCCCAAGCCCAGCAGCAAACCACGCCGTGACACCTTTTTTTTGCGTTTGCCGCGCTTTGGCTCTTCTTCCTCTTCTTCCTCGTATTCGTCTTCGTAGTCTTCCTCATACTCAGGGTGTACGGGTTGACGTAGCGGGGGAAGAGGCGCGCCTCCAGTACGGACAGGAGCACTCTGTCTCGCCATTAGAGGAGCAGCAGGCAACATAGCAGAGCGAGGAGGAACTGCTTCGTAGCCAGGCTCTACCTCAAAAGATTCTTCGTAACCTTCATCGGGATCGGCCTGTACATCCAATGATTCCCATGCACCGTCCTCCTCGTCGCTCTCCAGCAGTTCTCGCGTTGAGGGGACACGTGGATTTGCAGAACGTCTCCGCCCTCCACGCTGACTGGGGGCACCACGTGAGCCATATTGACGAGAGGGGTAGCGCTCTTCCTCTATTTGTTCGACGAACTGCTCGTCTAGCTCTTGTAGCTCGTCAAGTTCTTCACTCGTCTGTGCTGATTTACCAGCAATAATATTTTTGCGCAGGAGCTGCCGCGTCCGTCGAGGATCGGGGCGCTGTACTGATTGAGTGCCTGATCTACTAGGTGTTTCCCGTGATGATCCCTGTTCACCAGATCTGGCATTACCGCCTGATCCACTTTGGCTACCTCCGCTACGGTCACGCAATGGATCATTTTCATAGTGGCGGCCTGGACTCTTCCGATAGGTCCTTCGTTCCATGTGATGACGGCGGCGCGAGTACCCCCACGTTTTAACTGGGGGAGGAAGCGCCGCTCTCCTTTCTGATGCTCTCCAGAGTCGGTAGCCGTACAACCATCCAGCCCTCTTTGGGACGCGCTACCCGTACCAATTTGCGTGGCGTGACCTCGGCCAGCTTCTTTCCACTGGTCACGTCTTTGATGATGAAGGCTCCTTTCTCCCGCCGTCCCGCGATGTAACCGACCTGTCCTCTCGCCTTGACCAGTTCGTAGAGCTTGAATCCACGCACTTTGCGCGGTGCCCAACACTTGTGCTCGCTTCGCTGTCCATTGAACCGCTGATACTGGCCTCGCGCTAGACACCGTAGATGGTGGATGGTCTCTAATGGCTTAGGCACCTCACCGATCTCGTAGGCAATCGCCACGGCGTCGTTGGTGTGGGACTTGCAGAGACCGAGCACCTGGATACGTTTGTATTTTGTCTCGTACCCATAGGTGATGCTCACCTGATGCGCTCCGAAGATCGCTTGCAGGTCATGGACTATCCTGGTTTTTATCGAAGAGACATGCGCTGCATCTTTCAGTGGGATCTTTGCCTGCACCTGGACCTGCGGATACCCAAATTCCGTTGCTGTTTGTGTCCCCTTCGCCAGATTACATTTCTCACAGGCCAGACACAGGTTCGAGACGCGATCTGAACCCCCCCTGGCTTTGGGGATGATGTGCTCTAGCTGGAGCGGGACTCCCGTTGTGTGGCAATACGAGCATTGCCGCTTCCACTTGCTCAACACGTATTCACGCATGAGATAGCCGTAAAGCTCTCCTTGCTGGTAGGTCACGCCTGTGATTTCCGGGTTCTGCATCTTTTGGGTATCAAAGCTGCCCACTTCCACCTTGATCTGATGCACTGGCAAGAGGGTCGTGACCCATCGGACAGCTTTGATCGTTGCTTCAGCTTTTGATTGCAACGTGGGTGGGAGCCAGCCGTCTGTTTTGCGCCGATTGAGCCATCTCGGTTTCCGGTAGCGTGTTTTGTGCCCCCGTCGATGGCGTCGGTATTGGCGTCGTTGCCTCATCCTCTCAGTGATATCGTCACGCAGACGGACCTCGGCCTGCAAGACCACCTCTTCATTGGTGATGGCAGCGATTCCTACCGTTTGGGACCCAGTATCGACCCCGACCGTTGCCAGTTGTGTATGCCCTGTTGTTTGGAAACGGAGTCGTATCGTGAACGGTTCACGACTGACAAGATGGGCAAGACCCTTGCGTAACCAATACCAGACCTTGTTGTGTCGTCTGGTAGGCATCAATGGCTGTCCTTTGATATTTTGAACGTAGATGATGGATTGCCCCATAACACTTCCTTTCGGAGTAAAACGATCCCCTCGACACTGATATCACACGGTACTCTCCTTTGGTCACTGCGGCTGACCGCGCTGCTGGTTAGACCAAAGGTTGGAGAGCCTGATGCTGGGGCAGCACACCAGGGTCCGAACTTCAACGCTCAGTGATATCGCTCCCCTCTTCAACACCAGCTACGACGCTCGCTTTCTCGGCGCAACTGGCTCCAAGAGGCTGTCTGGTCAATCCGACTTGTCAGGGGCGAACCCCTCGCAAGCCTCCCCACTCTGTGGGGTGGTCATTGACATATTTTCCCTTAATTTCCTCCTGAGCAGACTTTCAGTCTCACGAGCAGAGCCTTACAGTAATTGACCCATGTCACTCATTTTACATTACCGTTCGCATTTTCGTCTACCTTTTTGAGGAATACATTGCCCTCACCACAAGGGATTACCCTGGTCATGGGTTGGCCTTTTCATGCTCACGTTAGCCACTGCCAAATGTTATAATGTGTTTCAGTATTATTCGCTAAAGGCCAGAAGGAAGGGGGCTTGCTCCATGTCTGATACAAAGATAAGTACGCAACTGCCTATCATATCTTGTGTGACTGTAGGATTGCTCGAAGAGCATTGCTATCTCTATGCGTGTCCACAAACGAGGGAAGCGGTGATTATTGACCCCGGCGATGAGGCTGAACGTATTTTAGGGACTATTCAATCACTACAGCTTATCCCCAGATATATTCTTAACACCCATGGACATATTGACCATATTTGCGCCATCGATGCTGTAAGTGCGGTCTATCCTGTTCCGTTGGCTATCCATCCTGCCGATGTCTTTATGTATACGGATGAAAGAGTCGCCATGATGTTCGGACGCAAAGCGCCGCTTGTCAAACGAAAGCCGGATATCCTGCTGCAAGAAGGGGACCGTATTACCTTTGGCTCGCTCACACTTGAGGTGCTGCATACGCCAGGTCATACCCCCGGCAGTATTTGTCTGGTTGGTCAGCCGTATTGCGTCTTCAGTGGTGACACGCTTTTTTATCGTAGCGTTGGACGTACGGACCTGCCCGGTGGCAACACTGAACAATTGCTCACTTCTATTAGAACAAAGTTGTATACCCTCGCTGAGGAGATCGTAGTCTTTCCAGGCCATGGTGAGTCAACTACAATAGAAGAAGAGAAATATGAAAATCCTTTTGTAACCGTTGAGGAGTGATGTAGTGGCGACCATCTGTGTTATTGGTACTGGTTATGTAGGTTTAGTGACGGGGACCTGTCTTTCTGATATGGGGAACCAGGTGACATGTGTTGATATTGTATCAGAAAAAATTGAGCGCCTGCAACAGGGCATTTTGCCCATTTATGAACCAGGCTTGGAAGAATTGGTTGAGCGTAATGTGCGTGCTAAGCGTCTTCACTTCACTACAAGTTATAAACAAGGTTTGCTTAACGCCGAGTTTATTTTCATTGCAGTCAATACCCCCAGTGGCTCACAACAGGGGAGAGCGGATATGCGCTATGTGGAGAGTGCTGCGCGGGGTATTGCTGAAGAGCTAGACCACTATGCCGTTATTATTAATAAGAGTACCGTGCCCGTTGGCAGCGGTGACTTTGTCTCACGCATCGTCCGCAATAGTCTGAGGCGTAGCGATGTGCGTTTTAACGTTGTCTCCAATCCTGAGTTCTTGCGTGAAGGGTCTGCTGTGCTGGATTTCCAGCACCCCGATCGCATTGTGCTCGGTGCCTCTGATCCCGAAGCCGCTCACAAGGTCGCTCGTCTCTATTTACCATTACGAGCGCCATTTATTATTACTGATCTTTATACTGCCGAAATGATTAAATATGCCTCCAATGCTTTTCTTGCAACAAAGATCTCGTTTATTAATGAAATTGCACAGATTTGCGAACGGTTGGGCGCTGATGTAAAAGATGTGGCGGTTGGGATGGGCTATGATAAGCGTATTGGGCAGAGTTTCCTGGATGCTGGCTTGGGCTATGGTGGGAGCTGCTTTGAGGCTGATGAGACGGTTTTTTCTCTCAATAGCCCTAATGTCGCCGCAGAACGCTTTGACGCTCTGTTCTCAAAAGGCGGTAAAGCCTTCCAGGGTGATGTGGTGGAGCTAGTACAGCCCGCTCAGCAGCGTGTACTGGCCTTCGATCTAGCGACGGGCCAGCCTACCCTTGCCGATGTCAAAGCTCTGACGCGCCGCCCATATCAGGGCACGATGGTAAAAATTAATACCAGTATGGGGCGCACGTTGCGTGTCACCGCCGACCATCCCGTTGTCCTATACAAGGATCAGCGCTTCGCCATCTTACCCGCCGAACAGGTGATGCCGGGTGATCAACTGATGGCGCTATGCGCATTGCCTGCCGTCGAGCAAGCTGCAAATCTTAATCTGATCGAGTTATTGCGGGGCACCGATCTTGCAGCAGTCACCACAGTAGAGGATGGGCAAGATCTCTTTCTGGAATATGCAACCGTGAGCAAGACACTGGCAGATGGCATGGCGCTCCTGCTGCAAACGTTAGGCATCGTCCCTGCTATCTGTACCCGTTGGATGAACAAAGCAACACAAGAGGCATATATTCTACGCGTCAGTGGCTACGAGCAGATAGCTATGCTCAAAGATGCTTTTGGTGACAAACTTCGTGCACAGATTGAACAAGTGCTGGCCGGTTATCAGCGTCATATTCAGCCTCACGGCTACAAGCGCTACGGCCCCTTTGCGACATTGACTGTACGTGAAGTTGAACATCAAAACGTCTCCACGACCGTTTATAGCATGGAGACCAGCACGGGCACCTTAATCGCGTCATCCGGGCTGATTAGCCACAACTGCTTCCCCAAGGATGTACGCGCACTCGCCCACATGGCCGACGAAGCTGGCCTGCACCCTCAGTTGCTGCACGCCGTCATGGATATCAACCACGATCAACGTCGTCTCGTCCTGTCAAAACTGATCAACATTCTGGGTGCATTACGTGATTGCACAATTGGCGTGCTGGGTTTAGCCTTTAAGCCTAATACCGATGATATGCGCGAGGCCCCGGCCCTCGATATTATCCGCTGGGTTGTTGCGCAGGGTGCCACGGTACGCACATACGATCCGGTGGCGATGGAGACTGGGCGCGAGGCGTTGAAACGCGAGGGCGTAGATATGGATGCGGTACTCTTCTGCGACACGCCGTACGAGGTTGCCGAAGGAACTGATGCGCTGGTAGTAGTGACAGATTGGAACGAATTTAAGGCGCTCAACATGCAACAGATTCGCAACGTGATGCGCCGTCCGGTACTGATCGATGGCCGTAACATTTATGAGGCGAGCGAGATGAACCGTTACGGTTTTATCTATCGGGGCATTGGGCGTGGTAGTGGTCCTGCTCCTACCGTCCTTCCTCCTGGCGATATCACCAGCGTTCCGTACGAGCAGCCAACGTTGAGTATTGTGGAGGAGCCATAAGTTATGGATGAAGACCAGTTACCGTTGCTCTTTACGCCATTGGTAAGTCAACCGGGCGTAGTGCTGCCTGATTGGCTATTTGGCCCAACGGGCGTGGCTGGTCTGCCAGCTCCTCTTCGTCCTCCGCAGGGTGTGAATATCGCGGTAGGTATCGATATTATCGAAGTGGAGCGGGTGCGTAAGGTCTACGAGCATCATGGTGAGCGCTTTCTACAGCGCGTCTTTACCGAGCAAGAGGTGTTGCAGTGTCGAGGGAAGGTGATACGCTTGGCTGGACGTTTTGCGGCCAAGGAGGCGATGAGCAAGGCACTTGGTACTGGTATGCACGGTGTCAAGTGGCGTGAGCTGGAGATTGTGCAGTTGCGCAGTGGTCGCCCAACGGTACGTTTGCATGGTTTTGCGAAGTCCCGTGCTGAACAGTTGGGCTTGAGTGCGTTCGATGTGAGTATTACTGATATTGCGTTGTTTTCAGTGGCGGTGGCGGTGGCAGTGCAGACGGGTGGATAAGATCTACACTTGCGTACCCAACAGCTGCGCCTTTTCATACGCCTGCTGCGCATCCCTCGTTCTGCCCAACGTCTTGAGCGTGCTACCTAACTTACGGTATAAGTCGGGATCATCGGGTTTCAGTTTAATGGCCTGCTGATAAGCCTCAAGAGCCTGCTCATTGCGCTTCAAACGCCACAGTATATCCCCTCGCACAGTATGTAATGTGGCATTATTGCTCTCCAATACAATCGCCTGCTCATAGGCTTTGAGCGCCTCTTCTCTATTCCTCAGTTCTAGCAGGGTTTCTCCCTTGCCAATGTAGACTTTTACTTTGAGCACTGTATTATAAGGTTCAAGCCTGGTGACATGCTCATAGGCTTCAATAGCTTCTTGATAGTATTCAAGGTTCCTCAACGTATCGGCCCTATTTTTGTGTAGAATCGCTTTATTGGGAGCAACCTTGAGTGCTTGCTCATAGGCGTCAAGCGCCTTCTTATACTCTTTTTGCTCAGCTAGCACATTCCCCTTACTGTTGTAAAAAATGTCGTTGTGCGGAGCAAGCTGGATGGCTTGCTCATATGCATCCAGTGCATCGTCTAGTCTCTTAAGTTCGCGCAACATATTGCCCAAAAGATAGAAGATCTGGGCCTCTTTATGACCTAGCTGGATGGCCTGTTCAAACGAGAAAACTGCCTCTGCAAAACGTTTTTCGCGGTAAAGACACTTCCCTTCGCTTAGCCATTGCGTTATGGTCTTTTTGGCTACCTGGGGAGAACTCTTCGGTAAAAGATGTTCGGGGTAAATGACAGTCGGCATTTCTGCCATATCTAGGAAGTGTACGTCGGTTGTCATCTGGGCAATAAAGAGAGCTACATTCATATGGCGCTGTGCTCTATCTTTCGCTAAAGCTTTCATGATAGCGTTACTTATGTGACTTGCTATATCATAGTTGCGGTCCCTAAGCGGGATGGGATCTTCATGCTGATGCTTATGACCCCACGTGGCAAAATCGGAAACCGGAGGTCCTTTAATTGGCCAATGTCCGGTTAATAGCTCATAAGCGATGCAAGCCAATGCGTATTGATCACTCTTGAGGCTAACTTTCCCCTCAAATTGTTCGGGTGCCATGTAGGGAACAGTTCCTGCGGCACCGGGGCTGACTGCTGTCCCATTTTCCAGTAAAACGGCGATCCCAAAATCGGCCAGCAAGGCATCTCCTTTCTCATTGAAGAGAATATTAGAGGGTTTGAGATCACGATGCACGATGTTATGGCCATGTGCATGTTGTAAAGCCTGACCGATCTGAGAAATAATCAGCAGAGCATCCTTCATGGGCAACAGAGCAGGTTTACGTTGCAGTATGCGCGCATGTAAAGAATCGTTTGGTGCATATTCGCTCATCATGTATACCAGATCATCATGTATCCCAACATCGATAACCGGCAAGATATGACGATGTTTCAATGAATCAAGAATGCGAGCTTCTTGAAAAAAAGCTTCAAGTTCTTGCTGAGAATTGCTATATCTAGGATGGAGTACTTTGACGGCAGTGGTGCGGTTAAGGTAACGGTGCGAAGCCAGATAGACGCTCCCGAACGCCCCGTAACCCAATTTTTTGATTAATTGATAGCTACCTATCTCTTTACCAGTGTAATCATCATCCATGAGAAAAGCGGCGTGGGGACCCCCATGTTTCAACTGGGGGAGGAAACGCCACCCTCCTTTCTTCTACTCGACATCGGCTGCTTGTCGTGTGATCAGGAAGCCCTGGACTGGACGCGCAATGCGTTCCAACTTGCGTGGTGTTACATCTAACATCCTTTTATCGCTGATACAGTCTTTGATAACAAATGCTCCCTTCTCCCTGCGTCCAGCGATGTAGCCTACCACGCCTTTGGCTTTGACTCGTTCGTACAGTTTGAAACCATGCACTTTGTGTGGTGCCCAACACTTATGTTCGCTGTGTGGCCCATTGAACCGCTGATACTTCCCTCGTGCCAAGCATCGGAGATGATGGACGGTCTCTAATGGCTTGACCATCTCCCCGATCTCACAGGCAATAGCCACAGCATCGTTAGTGTGAGACTTGGGAAGGCCAAGGCCCTGGGTACGTTTATATTTGGTCTCGTAGCCATAGGTGATACGCACCTGCCTCTCTGCGAAGATCGCTTGCAGGTCATGGATCACCCTGGTTTTTATAGAGGAGACATGTGCTGCATCTTTGAGTGGGATCTTTGCCTGTGCCTGCACCTGTGGATGCCCAAATTCCGCTGCGGTCTGTGTCCCCTTTGCCATATTACAGTTCTGACAGGCCAGACACAGGTTGGAGACCCGATCTGAACCACCTCTAGCTTTGGGGACAATGTGTTCGAGCTGAAGTGGGACCCCCGTTGTGTGACAATAGGAGCACTGCCGCTTCCACTTGGTCAGTACGTATTCGCGTACGAGATAGCCAGAAAGCTCTCCCTGTTGGTAGGTCATGCCTGCTATGTCTGAGTTTTGCATCTTCTGCGTGTCGAAGCTTGCCACTTCTACGTTGCACTGTTGCACTGGTAAGAGCCTCATGACCCACCGGATGGCTTTCATCGTTGCTTCGGCCTTTGATTGCAACGAGGGAGGGAGCCAGCCGTCTGGTCTGCGCCGATTGGCGAACCGTGCAGATCGGTATCTCGTTTTTCGGCTTCGTCTGTTGCGGCGATACTGCCGCCGCTGGTGGAGCTTCTCTTTGATATCCGTTCGTAAATGCACTTCTGCTTGCAAGACCACCTCTCTGTTGGTGATGGCCGCGATCCCCACTGTTTGGGAACCAGTATCGACCCCGACCACGGCCTTCTGCGTATACCCTGTCGTTTCAAAGCGCAGTCGTATTGTAAAAGGTTCACGACTGACGACACGGGCAAGGCCCTTGCGCAACCAATACCAGACCTTGTTGTGTCGTCTGGTAGGCATAAGAGGCTCTCCTTTGGTATTTTGAACGTAAATGATGGATGACTCCATAACACTTCCTTTCGGAGTAAAACGATCCCCTCGACGCTGATAGCACTCGGTACTTTCCTCTGATCACTGTTCCTGACCGCAGTTCGTTAAACCAGAGGTTGTAGAGCCAGCAACTGGGGCAGTATTGCTGGGTACGAACCTGAACACTTGGTGCTATCGCTCACCTGCTTGCCCGCCAGTTACGACGCTCGCTTTCTCGGCGCAACTGACTCAGAGGTGTCGTCTGGTCAATCCGGCTGGCAAGGGGCGAACCCCTCGCAAGCCTCCCCCCCACTCTGTGGGGTGGTCATTGACGTAGCTGTGCTCCAGGCGTGCCTATGCAAAGGCCAAAGCTTGCGCTGTGTAAACGGTTGTAACTATAACCCTTGATCGATTATCTAATAAATGTACGCAATAGGACGATGTGAGGTTTTAGCTGAGTCAGCATGAGAGAGTGGCACCCTCAATTCCCTGCTTGCACATCCATATGAGAAATGAGATACTCTGTTAGAACACTCGCATAAGACCCGTCCCGTCTAAGACAAGCAGCAAGCAGAGGTTATATGGTACAACAAACATCTCTCTTTGATTCATCAGATAATATACCACCTACGCAAAAGCAAAAGTCATCGACCGCTACGGCTGAAGAACCTCTTGCAGCGCGGATGCGTCCTCGCTGTCTGGATGAGATAGTGGGACAAGAGCATCTCTTAGCACCGGGAAAGGTCTTGCGCCGTAGTATTGAAAGCGATAAGGTGACTTCGATTATCCTCTGGGGACCACCCGGTAGCGGTAAAACGACGCTCGCCGAGGTCATTGCACAACAAACGCGTGCACGCTTCGTCAGAATCAGCGCCGTCTCGGCAGGTGTGGCCGATCTGCGCAAGGTTATGGAAGAGGCGAAGCGCTCACGTCAGGCTGGGCAACGTACTATTCTATTTATCGACGAAATACATCGCTTTAACAAGGCGCAACAGGATGCCGTATTGCCGCATGTAGAACACGGCGTCGTGACACTGATTGGAGCTACCACAGAGAACCCCAGCTTTGAAGTCAATAGCGCTCTACTCTCGCGTGCCCGTGTCTTCGTGTTGCGTGCTTTGAGTGATAGGCAGATGCTCACTATACTCAAGCGCGCCTTGCAAGATAGCGAGCGTGGTCTGGGACAACTGCATGTAGTCATTGCAGAAGATGCGCTGCAACAGATCGCGCTCTACGCCAATGGCGATGCTCGCACGGCTCTCAACGTGCTAGAACTGGCGGTCCATGGCAGTAGAGAGCAGGCAGCTCAGTGTGATGAGCCGATCAGTGTGACGTTAGCGACGGTAGAAGATGTGATGCAACATCGCGCTTTGCTTTACGATAAAAGTGGGGAGCAGCACTATGATATGATCTCTGCACTGCATAAGTCCCTGCGTGGCTCCGATCCTGATGCTGGTCTGTACTGGCTTGGTCGTATGTTGGAAGCTGGTGAAGATCCATTATATATTGTACGTCGCTTAATTCGTTTTGCCTCTGAAGATGTTGGTATGGCGGACCCGCAAGCGTTACTCGTCTGTGTTGCGGCACAACAAGCCGTGCATTTTATCGGCTTACCCGAAGGCTGTCTCGCGCTGGCACAGGCTGTCGTCCATCTGGCAACGGCTCCCAAAAGCAATGCACTTACTGAGGCTTATGGCAGGGTACAGGAGGATGTGCAGAAGACGCGCAATGATCCCGTTCCCCTGCCGTTACGCAATGCTCCGACGCGCTTGATGAAGGATCTCGATTACGGCAAAGATTATAAATATGCCCATGATTACTATAAAGATATGCAGATGGATGATCCTGAAAGACCTCCTGCCGTGCGACTGCAAGAGTATTTGCCGGAGAATCTCAGGGGGCGGCATTATTATGAGCCGGGGTATCAAGGACGTGAGGCTGGTATTAAGCAGTGGTTGGTGAAGCGGCGTGAGGGGGAGGAGGGGTCATAAAAGATTGAGTGACTGGTTTGTACCATCCGAGAGCTGGTACAAACTTTTATTAAAACGAGAGAAAGCCTCGTGATAAGCGGCTTGACACCCATAAACAGAGTACCAAGCCGCTTCTGGGTCATGATCCCATTGCTGTTTAAGCGTCCTTCTGTTCTTTACACCATTCCTTGATGATATAGCCGATCAACTCAGTAAGGAAATTACAAGATAATACAGTATTAGAAGGCAATGCGTCATTATATGCAAGCAGAACACCACTCAGAGAGAGATATTGAGCGTATTTCAACTCTGGCAGAGATGCTAAGAATTGACCTAATGAGAGAGAAGAACGACGATTTATGTGCAGAACCACCGCCATCAATGGAACATCTTGTAACAATCCCTGACTCACTTCATTCTGAGAAATGTAGAGTAGTGGACGAACAGGCAGACTCAGATCAACGGAAGCGTGTGTGAGAGCATCTCTCATGCGTGTGTGTACATCCTGCTCAGGAGCAAACGGGAGTACACGCGTTTGCTGTACCGTCTTGGTGACAATCTGAGAATGTTGTTTAAATAACTCCATAAATAATCTAGCTTCTTCATCATTGAGGGTGAGGACTTCATTGTCATGGGTGAGCAGAATCTCAACAGAACCATTCTCCCGTTGGTCCACAGTAACGATATGTGCAACGGCAATGATCGTATTGCCAATTGACAGAAACGTTGGGGGTGCATCGCCCCCTGCATCTTTCCTGATCACAAGTATACTCCTCCATTAAACGTCATAATGCGACAAATGACTCTCCAACCTTCCTACAAAAGTAACAATCTATAACTTGAGCAGATGCACGAGCCAAACAGACGCTTGGGCGCGAAAGTTCATGTATCTAGCTCGTGCCAGTAGTGCACCGGCAGCAGAGCCAGCCTGGTCCGTACTGCCGTTGTTTGCTCCACCTCACGAACACAGGTGGAGTTCGTGCACTAGAGGGTAGCATATCATGGCCTATACCGCTTGCTAGTTCCTCAGTGCCATGAGTGACGCTGCTATGTCAGAGAAAAGTGACCTTCAAACGTCAGTCCTCAGCTAGACAGGCAAGCCACATTTCCTTATACTGAGAGTCTCGACAGGAAAGAAAATGGTATTGTATAAAGGAGAGAAAATCATGACAACAGTAAGTCAGGCAAAAGCTATCTATTGGGGAGAAGGAGGCAAATACGGCCCCTTCGCCGTGCAGACCGCAGGAGAATGGGCAGGATGGCCCGACTTTGGGCAAGTCCTGCGCTATTTTCGCAAAGCGGCTAAGCTGAGTAAGGAAGAATTTGCGGCCCTCTATGGCAAAGAGACAAAATCCGATGGTAGCTCTATCTCGATAAGGCAGGTATACCGCATGGAACTAGACAACGATGTCCCAACCGATATGAACAGGCGAAAACTCATAGCGCGTTTACTTAATATCCCGCCCATGCTGTTCGGGCTGGCAACGCTTGAAGAGGTTATCCTACAGCCGCATCCAGAGAAAGCGGGTGTGAGTCTGGCAACCGGATACAGCACGCTCCCGAAAGTCGTCGCAGACACAAGCAAATATCAAAGCAATATTCGTACATTTTTAACTTTGCACTATACCAGCCAGGCACAAAGCGAATTTCATAAGATCACCGCCGACATCCGAGACCTTGAGAGCCTTGAGTCTCAGACAAGCGGAGACCTGCAATACCATATACGCGAACTCTTGTTTAGTTACCATATTCTCGCAGCCAAAGTGGTTAGAGATCAACGAAAATATCCACTCTCATATGAGCATGCAAATCAGGCTGTCAGAGTAGCTAAGGAGACAAAAGATCTTGACCTCATTGCAACAGCCCTTTACACCCGTGGTCGCACCTACCTGGAGTGGGGTATGTATGGCACGCTAGAAAAGGAAAGAGGCATTTTTCAGGGAGACAGAGACAAGATTACCAGGGCTATCCGCGATTTTGAGCATGCCAGAAAATTAGGAAAGAATACTGAAAGCCTTCTACATCCGCAACTACTAGGTTTCCTTGATATGCAGCTCTCACGAGCTTATGCAGCCCGCAGTTCAAGTACAGGGGGAGCCTCAGCACTTGCTATGACGCTGTTAGACCAAGCCGAGCAGTACGTAGACTGCGAAAATATTGATGACCCGTATGAGAGGCATCTCGTCACTGGCGAACTGATCAGCTTTGGGAAAGGCGTATACCACAATGGGAGAGCAATCAGGCTTGTCACCCTAGGAAGGTCAGGCGCAGCACACCGAGAACTAACCACCTTAGAAGGTTCACGAGAAGGAGCTATAGGAAAACAATTCACCCGCGAACAAGCATGGTTAGAAATTATTGCAGCAGATGTCTATATGGGACTAGAACAGTTTGGAGAGGCAACCAAACGAGCTGCAAGAGGGCTAACGGGTTGTCTCGATGTTAACTCCGTCGCCAATCTCGCTATTATTGTTGATCTTCATGGGCGACTGTTGCAGAGTCCATACAAGGCTGATCCTGATGTTGAAGAGCTTGGAGACATGATACAAGAGGGGTTAATCAGACAGAATAAGTAACTCCAAGGAGAAGTAAAAATACCTCTCCTAACTGTACCTATCTTCGGCAAATGCATGCAGCATAACTGGTATAGATCACGAGTTCCATAATCTATACCTGCATCACTAATATACAATCCCCTACTCACTTCCCTTCGTAAAGAAAAATACATCTACATCTACTTCACTTTGCGGTTGAGAGAGTGTATATAATGGGCGGTAATAGGATGAGCGTTGAAACACATGGAAGCCTACTTGATCCAGACTCTTGAGAATATCTTGGACTTTGCTAGAGACTTGCAGAGCTTGGGGTATTTGATCCACGCCAGGAGCGCCACCGTAGGGAATGGCGAGACCGACACTCTTCCCTTGCAACATAGACTGATGGATTACCTGTTGGCGAATGTCATTGTCTAGAGCGTTGCTATGAAGGAAGGCATTAACGTCACTGATGGATAATATAAACTTCTGAGGTTGCAAGTCTAAGCGTTCCAGCGGCACGCAATGCCACAGCACATTGACGGGATTGGCCTCCACCCTATCACTCTGCCGAAAAGCCGTGAACTTGAGCGTGCCGTATCTACAAGGAATGTTCTTGATGGTCAACTGGATCTCTTGTCCCGGCGCTAAGGTCCCTCCGTTGGGGCTATAATCGACGTTCGGACTGAAATCGTTACTCACTTCCCAGGTAATATTACCCGTGGAGTCTGCTGACTCCTTGATGGTAAGCGTGCACTGGGGCGCAATAGTGCCGCCGGTGCACCTCGATGTTGTGGCATTGGCATCCACATCGGTGGGCGTCACAATCAGGATTGGTGGTAGGATCGGCTTGAGTTTGATGCCCCCAGTGTTGGCCACGAGGAAGATGCAGACGAGGGCCAGCAAGAGATCGGCAAAGAGCCAGCCAGTTAATAACACAGTATCATGTGAGCGAGACATGGTTATTCCTCCACAGGTAATTTACGACTACTACGGTTTACTGAGCACGTCACGTAACTGCTGACTGGCTCGCTGAAGCGCTATAGCAGAGGTTGTGAGACTATTACCGCTATTCTCCATTGCCACTGCTGCATTGCTGTAACTATTGATAATACCAGAGAGATCCATCATTGGAGCTACGCCAGGCGTTGAGCGTAGCGAAGCCTGAAGGCGTACCAAA
>VBJK01000289.1 GCA_005879655.1 Chloroflexota bacterium
TTTTCCTCCTCAAACCAAAGCCCAGGCAAGCGGAGACCGTTGTCTCTGTGGAACTCTCCTCGTGCAGTCGAAGGGAAGTGGCCGAACCAAACACTTTTGTTCTGCTCGTTGTCGTGTTCAAGGGCATCGCAAGCGAGAGCACAAATGGATCGCCTCTGTCAGGCAGCAGGTGCAATCACCAAGTGAACAAACAGGATAATCGCTTGTGGGTATCGTACCTTCTGACGAATATGCAGCACACTGGCTTCTTGCAAAAATCATTGGCGCACCCTAAAAATTTATTACGGAATGCGCTTGTTCTACCTGTTCTTTCGCTTTTTCCTGGTATTGGATTGTTGGACCGTGCTTTTGAAGAGTGTGGCTTTACAGTAGTGCGCGGGCCTGATTTGCTCTGGGGAGATGATATTGACCTGCGCAGAGCAAACTAAAGTGAATAGCCTGCGTGCGCATAGCATTGGGAGAGAACGGTTTTGCGATGCCTCAGCCGTTCTTTGGCAAGAGTCAACTCCTGTTGGACATGTTCGAGATCAAGACAACAAACATTCTTCAGTTCGACTCGCTTCAACAAATTCCACACACCCTCTTGGGGATTCAGTTCAGGGGCATAACCAGGCAGGCGTTCGAGATGAATGCGTTTGGCTCCACCTTTTGCCAAAAAATCTTTGATTACTTGGCAGCGATGAATAGAAGCACCATCCCAAATCACCATGATCTTACCCGGTATCTTTTGCAGGAGGAGCTGTAAAAAGCGGACAACATCTGGGCCTTTGTACGAATGGTTTTGCATTTGCATAAAGATCCTTCCGTCGGGAGTAATGCCACCGATTGCCGAAAGGTGATCGTACGAGAGTTTCACTCTCAGGACAGGTGTCTGGCCGACCGGGGCATACGTATACACGGCCATTGGTAAAAGATAAAAACCAGCCTCATCAACAAAAACAATGGTCCGCTTTTCTTTCTCAGCCTTTCTCTTTAACTCTTCAAAACGTTGTTCTTTCCACGTGCGAATGGCAACTTCATCGCGTTGCGTCGCTTTCTCGATGGGCTTTTGGTGACTCCATTTGAGCACGTGCAGAATGCGGCTACAATGGCCCCGATGATAATTGACTCCAAATTGGTGCTTGATCAGAAAAGCCACCCGCGAGGTCGTCCACACCTGTCCGCGAAACCCGAAGGCTTCGGCTCCTTGCGCTAACAATGCGGGTAATTGCGCTCGCTGCTCTTGACTCAATTTCGGCTTTGCACCAGGACGAGGTTTCTGCTTCAGGGCTTCTACGCCCTGCTCCTCGGCCTTCTTAAACCATTGACTCACCGCACCCGGTGTCACGCCGAGGGCTACTGCTATGTCTTTCTGCTTCCAGCCTTGTTCATGCAGTTTCCACGCTTGCAGGCGTCGTTCTTCGCGCCAATCTTTCGGAGGGGTCGATTTGTTCGTCATACCTCCCTCTATCGTCTGGATCAGTTTAGAACTTTAGTTTGCTCTGCGCAGATCAAGATCTCCTACAGACTGACCACAAAGTTACTTGTCATATCTTGACATGGACCAGAGAGTATAGTACAATAGAAAGAGAGGACAAACGGAGAACAGTAAAGGGGAGAGCAATGGCAGAAATGACACGCTGGCTCTGGGAACGGCTCTTTGAGTCAGGTGGACTCATCGAGCGCTTGCAGCCGCTAGGAGTAGCCCAGGAGGAAGAAATACAGCGCTTGTGCGAGGAAGAAATAGCCGCATGGCGTGCACGCCCAACGATGAGAGTCGAAGCTTCCTTGCAGGAACCGCTTCGTCACGCACGCAACGCGATACGGGAACGCTTGGCGGTGGGGGAGGACAATCGCTGGTTCAATCCACGCGAGGGGGCCTATGAGCATCTGGCCCTCAAGTATCTCAACTTTACCCCAGATCAGTGGAATGATCTGCGTGCAGATTCAGAGGAGCGCTTTGCCCGCCGCCTCATCGAGCAGCAGCAGATCACGGACCCAGACGCGTTAGTGCGCAAGGCAGAGGAATTGCTCAAGGGCCGCGAGTGGTCTCAACTAGCATTAGGTATCACGCTGGCTACTGGGAGGCGACTGACAGAAGTGCTCAAGACGGCGAAGTTCTCTCCCAAGACGGTATATACCCTCTGGTTTGAAGGCCAGTTGAAAACGAAAGACCGGGTGCTTCCTCCCTATGAAATCCCTACGCTGGTCGAGGCGCGGCTCGTGCTTGATGCGGTCAAGCGCTTACGAGAGAACCTGGATTGTTCCCAGTTATCTAACGATGAGGTGAGTAGCCAGTATGGCCCGGTTGTGCGCAAGCTGGCCGATCAACAACTCGGTGACTGGATTGCCAAACGCAGTGAAACCG
The DNA here is from genome assembly GCA_005879655.1 of Chloroflexota bacterium. The sequence continues at coordinate 2,348 of VBJK01000289.1, forward strand.
TGAATCTCTATACTCATCTCTCAAGATGTATCTATGGCAGGCTCTGCGTGCTCTATTTCTGTCCACCGAAAACCTTTGACTTGCATTATATGGCCACGATCCTTGGCCATTTTTGGTACTTTGATGAGAAGGATGAGAAGCGGCGGCAAAACCTGCAAAGTACCCTGCACTATTATGATTATGTCATTGGTGATAGCCATGGCAATGTGGATGGCAGGCGCGGCATTCGCTTGGGAGAGCCAGGTGTTGTGGTGATCGATGCTCTACGTCAACAAGAGGAGACACAGATGAAGAAACGATCCAAGAGAGCGGATGAGCGGCCACTGGTCACACAAGCTCCCAAGAGTCATTCCTTGGTGCGCTGTACGCCCGGTGATCGCAAACGCTTTGATGCGGTGGGCAAGCAGCGTGCCATTACGGATCAGCAACAGATCTTTGCCGCTGTGCTCGATGAGCAGGCGCTCTTTCAGCAGATGCAGGATCTTCTGCAACCACTGATGCAATCGCTGGGTACCTCTGGACCCATCCAGACCTTGCAGGCACTCCTGGCCGCCCGAACGCCTCACAATGAGGCTTCTCATGGCTTTGAAGAGCGCTGGGGTGTTTCTCTCTCGGATGTCGATGCTCTCTTTGAGAAGGCACAAGCCGATGGCAAAGACTCGCCACTCTCCTTCTTTGAGCAGACGCTTGCCACGCGGGACAAGTTTCGCGCTGGGGCACAAAAGCGGGCGCAACACTACAGCGCGACTGACTTTTCTCAGCTTCCCTTCTGCCAACTGGAGCAGATCCGTGCGCCTGAAGCTGCCCAGGAACGGGTACGGCGCATTGTGCTGACCATTATGAGGCATAACCACCGAGCACAGCCTAGAGATCGCTGGTTCATCAATGCGGCCACCGTCAACAACCTGAAGACCACGCGCCATGCGATCATCGATGCCTATCTCAAAGAGCACCAAGCTGAAATTGATCAGCACCATCAGCAGCTCTCGATTGAACCGCGCTACAATCGCAAGATCGAGCCGATCACGGAGATGGTCTCCATTCCTGATGAGCCATTGGGGGAGCTGTAGCTTGTACTTGCTCGCTCTGTGTTGTTTGCCATGTTGCGGCTCTGTTGGGTATACTGATCGGAGTCGGTCATTGGATAGCCCTCTGTGTGTACTTCCCGCGTTACTGGTCTGTTCGGTGTGGATTGTCGCGC
>VBJK01000290.1 GCA_005879655.1 Chloroflexota bacterium
AACCTTTTACCAGCATGCGCTTGCCATTTACGAAGAACAGTTGGGGCCAATGCAGCCCGATACGGCGAGCAGCCTCAGCAACTTGGCATCCCTGTATAGAGCACAGGGCAGGTACACCGAAGCGGAACCATTGTACCAGCGTGCGCTCAGGATTCGAGAAGAGCAGTTGGGGCCAACGCACCCCGACACGGCAGCGAGCCTCAACAACTTAGCACTGCTCTATGACAACCAAGGTAGGTACACGCAAGCAGAACCACTCTACCAGCGTGCGCTCTCAATTGATGAGAAGGCATATGGGCCAGACCATCCAGATGTCGCCATTAACCTCAATAACTTGGCAGGTCTCTATTATGCACAGGGTAAGTATGCGGATGCAGAACCGTTGTACCAGCGTGCACTCAAGATCTACGAAGAGCAGTTGGGACTAACGCACCCCAGTACGGCAACCAGCCTGCACAATTTGGCGGTACTCTATGAGAGGCAGAGAAAGTACCATGAAGCAGAACCGTTATTCCAACGGGCGCTCACCATTTTTGAGCAGACTTTGGGGCTGAATCATCCTGATACGCAGCATACGCGGCAATGGTATGTCGAACTGCTGGAAAAAGGTGGAGCACCCTGAACCAGAGTAGCCAGTGCAGCTCATCGAGAGCAGTGCTCTTTCGTAGACGACTTATGGCGACGCGTGTGTAATGCAGTGGAATCGCGGTGAGCATGGAGCATTCGGTAGCGCCAACGCTGGCCGTGAGGGAGTTGCCTGCAAGGCCGCCGAAGGTGTGGCGGGAGATCGAGCAAATAACGAAGTTCACGATGATGTGTATGGGTGAGTCATTGCAGGCACGGTGGAGCCGATGTTGATCAGTGCCTTGCGTGAAGCAGCGATGCTACCAGCGCAAATGCAAGGTACAACAACGAGCTACAATGATCCAGCGATGGTGTGCCTGATCACGCCTTTGATGACACAGAGGATCAGCGCCAAGCCACCGGAGCGCGTTGAGCATCGTTGTGTACAACGCGAATGCTTGTGTTTGCATGGTAGATCATGGCAGGTGGCGTGGCTCACTCGTCGTGAGTCGATGATGCACGTGGAGGATCGCTGTGGCTTCGTGGGCAGGGCAATAGATGGGATTGGCCTGCAACGAGCGAGCCAGTGTTAATCAGGGCCATCAATGGCAAGACAACGGAGCAGTTTGTAATCCAATGCTAGGTCATTGTTATCCGTCCAGTAGCAAAGGCATACGGCGATGACGCCAACGCGTAACGCCGAACGAACAACACAGGCCCGGCGGCTCGCATAGCTCTGTCATCGTGAGTCAATGAAGAGCGTGGAGGATCGCTGTGGTTCTGTGTGGGTGTGTGACCATCACCGATCATCAACGGCAATGAGTGATGTACAATGCAAGGCCATCATTTGCGGGGATTCGCGTTGTGGACCATGCGAACACAAGTGCTTTCATTGGTGGTTCGTTGCGAAGGCCGACGCTTCTGGACAACGAGCACCCTCGACGGAGAGCGGCAATGACACTAACGCATGACACTGAACAAGCAACGATGCCGAGCGGTTCACGTGGCTATCTCTGCGTCTCGTCGATGGTGCACGCGGCGGATCGCTGTGGTGCGCAAGCTTGGCAAGGGATGGCGTCGATGGGCAATGAGAGAACCGAGCCTGCCAATGAACCTGTTGTCATACGATGTGCATGAGACGCTCCTAACGGAAATGGGTCAGTCGCCAGTGCCACGAGCATCCTCAACGGGAGACGCGAGAGCCGAAGAGCGAAGACCGAGCGGTTCACGTGGCAGGCTCATTGTGAGCCAATGATGGGCATGGTGTATTGGCTTACGCACTGGTCGCTGGGAGAACGGATGGCATCGAACAGTCACGGTGAGGTCCCCCTGCTTGCTTTTGGCTGTTGCGTTGTGATACGCTCTGCTGGCGGTGGCGTACCGTGTGAATGGGAGAGCGGCAAGGCGAGATCTTGTTTGGATGACTCTCTTGCCAGATGCAATGACAAGGAAGTGAAACATGGGAACTCTCTTACTCAAAAGGAAAGAAGCGTTTGACGAAGACGAAGAGCAGGTCGTGACGGCTCCACTCGCAGTGGTGCAGAGCGCTGCAAAGACTGAAGAACAATGGGTCGTGCCGAGCCTCCTGCGGTTGCCATCCAAGGGAACTGAGCGCCAGCGCATTGTGCCGAGCCTCCTGCTGTTACCATCGAGAAGAGCTGAAGAAGAATGGGGAGCACCGGGAAAACTTCGCTTGCCATCGAAAACAGGTGAACAACGATGGGTAGCACCAGGGAAACTGCTCTTGCCGTCGAAAAAAGCGGAAGAGCAAACAGACTCAAGGGCACGCAGACATCCAAGACAAAACGACTCTGATCGATAAGCGCAGCTACGTGGTTGCCTGTGGCGAACCCGGCTCTCATCCTATGGGCACACGGGCAAACGCAGTGCAGGCGTGCGGCTTGGCACAAACATCCAATGGACTCCCATGAACCTGCAATAAGAGATCATCGTCTCTGGTCGAGCAGCAGCGTCATCCAATGACCATCAGAGCAATTGTCGCAGTTCCGCAGTCAAAGCCTCAGAGAGGTCAGGTCTGCCGTGGAATTGCGCCGGGGTATTTTGAAAGAGGGCAATGCTCCATTGACCGTCTTGCTTGATCGCTGTGAGTGTTTGTATGGCGTTGACCGCTGGATTGATGTCCGACGACCCTGGTGGGATCATCCCAACGACAGCATGAAGGATGGCCACATCAGAGGAGAGCCTTCGGACTTGTAAGATTTTGCTGACATACAGCGGTTCGTGAAAAGATTGACACCTTTTCTTGATGAGCTTTAGAGTGCCTCCTTGTGGGAAGAATCTGGTACCTGATAGCCACAATGGCGAAACCAACCAGAAGCATCATTTTCTGTAACAGTCGTAAGAGCATAAGTAAGAGCTTCATACAGAGATTCACGTGTTTGTGCAGCGATACCACGCAGAACAGATTTAATCTTGGAAAAAGCTTCTTCAATTGGCGACAAATCTGGAGAATAAGTAGGCAGAAAGAGCAGCTTGCACCCTTGAGATTCGATGAGTTCTCGTACCCTTTTCCGTTTGTGAACGCTTAAATTGTCCAGAAGCACGATATCTCCAAGTTTGAGTGTTGGGAGCAGAATCTGCCTCACATACGCTTCAAAAAGATCTCCATTGGCTGCTCCATCAAAAATAAGTGCTGCACCTAAACCATTCATCGAAAGTTCTGCGCGTCACTAGTCACATTCTTTCCACGCTTGCGAGTAATAGAACCTTTTGATCTTTGTCCCTTTGGTGCTCGTCCATATTTTCGCGTTAAAGTAAGATTTGATCCAGTTTCATCTATAACTCGCAACTTATTGACATCAAGCCTTTTTGCTTCCTCCATCCACCTTTGGCGCTCTTCTTCCTTTCTCTCTTTTGCTTCTAAGGTTTTTTTCTTTCTCGTCCACTTTAAACGCCTGATACCTTCGCTCATCGTTGAAATACTGACTTTCATTCCCGTTCCTGTTTCCCACAGCTTGCAGTGCTCCTCTAGGGTGGCATCAGCATGAGCTTCCAGTTGAGGTAACAACCCG
>VBJK01000486.1 GCA_005879655.1 Chloroflexota bacterium
AAGCCACTCGGCGATGGCATCCAGTGGCGTTTGCTCGTCGCGCCAGTCTGGATGTTGTTTGCCGAAACGCTGAAGGAGAAGACGCGCGGCCTCCTCGGCTATAGTTCGTACGTGGGTATCCATAATCTTATTCTCTCTTACTACAGTGGCAACTCCACAAAAAACGTGCTACCCTGGCCAGGCTTAGACTCGCACCAGATACGGCCATTATGACGTTCAACAATTTCTTTGGAGATAGCTAAGCCCAGACCCAAGCCGGGTTTGCTGGATGTTTGCGCATCTGGCGTCCGGTAGAATGTCTCGAAAATATACGGCAACTGATCCGCTGCAATACCCTTGCCATGGTCGTGTACCTCAATCAACACGTGATGATCGTCGGATGCATTGAGGGCGACTTGAATGGCAGTCTTCTCTGGCGAATACTTCACAGCATTGCTGACGAGATTGACTAGCACCTGCGATAAGCGGTCGCAATCGGCATGCAATTTGAGCGGCGTTGGCGGGACATTAAGCGCAATCTGGCGTCCCGTCAACAAACGTTGATCATCTATAACCTCGCGGCAAATCTCCCTGAGATCGCAGGTACGTTTGCGTAATTCGGCCTTGCCCGTACGTATACTGCTCACATCCAGCAGTTCGTCAATTAATGCAGTGAGCCGACCTGTCTGCTCATTAATGCGTTCCAGCGACGTATGCAGACTGTCCAGTTGAGGTGACAGATCCGGTTGTTTAGAGAGGCGGCGCAAGGCTAATTGTGCCTGCCCGCGAATAGTCGTGATCGGAGTTTTGAGTTCGTGCGATGCTATAGAGATAAAACGATCTTTCATTTCATTAGCTTCGGTCAATTTTTGATTTATCTCAACCAGCTCTTGTGCGTACTCTTGCAACTCTTGTTCAGCAGCGAGCGTCTTCAACCTGGCGCGCTCACGCTGGGCTGCAATCAGTGCGATAGCCAGCCCAGAAATAATAGAAGGGAGAGATTGGAATAAATTTTCTAGATTGAGCTGGTTGACAGGCGGCAGGAAAAAAAAGTCCATGAGCAGTGTGCTGAGCAAAATGGTAAGCAGTGATGGTCCGACCCCCCAGAGGATAGCAATGAAGAAGACCAAGAGTGCCTGAATTGAGCCAGGATAGAAGGCCCCATTGGAGAACATCTGGCGCAAGTAGAGGTTACTTGCGGTTGCCGCAACTGTGAGCGGGATGCTGACGAGATAACCGATGGCGGGACGACGCCATTTCGGGGTACTTGCAATATAGTGTCTTTGTAATGTTGCCCTCTGCTCAAAGCTCATGCGCTTGAAGAGATCTTCGCGCTGATCTACATACTCATCCATTTTGCGTATTTTCGTCACCATACTGTTTCTTCTCCTGCAAAGCACAACGCTCTCTTGCAGTGTAGCATATGTGTTGGGTTTGGGCAAACTTACGGTGATTAAAGGATGAGTATAAAATAGGGGCAACACTCCCTTTACAACTGTTTTATACTCATTCCTGACAGATCAGAGGTAATGTGAACCAGAAGGTAGAACCTTCGCCACGTCTACTACTCATGCCAACTTGTCCATGGTACTGTTCAATAATTGCTTTGTTGACGCTGAGTCCTATCCCTAAGCCAACACCTGGACCGCTCAGTACGCGTACTTCGGGCGACTGGTAAAAGCATTCCCACACGCGCTTTTGCTCTTCTTCGGATAAGCCCTGTCCCTCGTCGCGTACGCAAACGTGTGCTAGCTGTCCTTCAAGGTCTAAGCGCACAAGGATGGGTTTTTCCGGTGCAGAATATTTCAGGGCGTTGCTAAGGTAGTTGGTGATAACCTGGTGAATACGATTGGGATCTGCAAAGATCATCACGGCTTCGTTCGCCTGTGCTTCAAACACGATTCTTCTGTTGGGTACTTCCTTTTGTTGTTCCTGGACGGCCTTGCATAGGATTGCCAGCAGGTCACATGGTGCCTCATACATATGATGCTGTAGCTTGCCCGACTGGATACGCGAAACATCGAGCATATCACCTACCAGACGATTTAGTATAGCAATATGGTAGTCTGCCCGTCCAAGCATCTCATAGGCGGCATTCATCTTCTCTAAGGCATGTACAGGTATGTCTTTGTTTTGCTGGATGGCGGACTTTAAGTTGCGCATAGAGAGCTGTATATTAGCTTTGATCGTTGTTAAGGGAGTACGTAGCTCGTGGCTAGCAATGCCTAGAAATTCTTCCTTTGTCATTTTTTCACCCTTCGCTGTTAGCCCTTACTTCTACGTTTGTTTCTATCCAGAATATATATTTGATTGTGCTACTGTAACTGTCACAATTGCGGGAAGAAGGGCAGAAAAAATCTCTCACAGAACCGAAGCCTGCTCCTTATATTTCTCATGCCGCTGTAAACGGAGCAGTAGAAAAAAATAATACAAGCTCCCCTTTGTCTAGATGGTGAAACCACTTATAACACGAAGGTTGTCTTCTAATGGATGCAAATAGCCCAAAAATAACGAAGGGCACCCGTAAAGGATGCTCCTACAATGGTAGGGGGGCATCCTTTACGGGTGCCCTTCGTTATTTATCTTTATACAGTTTTGATAGTTTCTTGCGTGACTACTGCGATCTTGCCGTCGTGCACTGTCAGGAATGCCATCTGACCGCTGACCAGTTCGTCGGCTAGCAGGGCATCGGCCAGGGCATCATCAACATAGGTCTGGATTGCGCGGCGCAACGGTCGTGCACCAAACTCTTCGTCGAACCCTTCCTTGAGGAGAAATTCGCGGGCCTCATCGCTCACAACTAATGCAATCTTCTGATCACTCAAGCGTATGCGGACCTGATCCAGCAACAGATCAACGATACGATGCAGTTCGTCTTTACCCAAAGAATGGAACACGACAATCTGATCGATACGATTGATAAACTCTGGACGGAAGACGCGACGTAAGCTGTCAAGGGCCTTGGAGCGTATAGCCTCCTGCTTCTCCTCATGCTCACCTGTCTCGTCCCTCTTCGCTGAGAAGCCGATGCGCATCGCGCGTTTGAGTTCAGCGCTACCAACGTTACTGGTCATAATCACAACGGTATTCTTGAAGTCTACCGTGCGTCCCTGACCATCCGTCAAGCGTCCATCGTCCATGATCTGCAACAGGGCATTGAAGACTTCAGGATGTGCCTTCTCTACCTCGTCGAAGAGGATCACGCTATACGGGCGACGCCGTACTTGCTCAGTCAGTTGACCACCTTCGTCGTAGCCGACATAGCCGGGAGGGCTACCGAACAGACGTGAGACCGTATGTGGCTCCATATACTCCGACATATCGAAGCGGAGCAACTTGTCCGCGCCACCGAAGAGTTCGGTCGCTAACGCCTTTCTTTCAGACCGGCACGTGAGCGGCGGATAGCGCGAGCTACTGCGCTGATCGCTTCGTCCTGACCGATGACGTGCTTGCGCAAATCGTCTTCCAGGTTACGCAGATTCTGGCGCTCACTCTCCAGCATTTGACTGACCGGCACACCCGTCCAGATCTCAACGACGCCAGCGATATGCTCAGGTGCAACGATTAACGAGACTACATTGCCAGCTTGTGCGCGTGCTACCTCCAGTTTATTCAGCGTGACTAGCTCTTGCTGGCGCATCTGAGCCGCGCGTTCGTAGTCTTCAGCGTTGGCCGCAGCTTCTTTCTGCGCTTGAATCCCGGCCAGTTCTTTTTCCAGGTCGGCAATCAGCGTTGGACTCACAATGCCTTTCTCGTTTGCATCTAAGCGCAAAGCAGAGGCAGCTTCATCCATTACATCGATAGCTTTATCTGGCAAGAAACGATCGTTGATATAGCGATCAGAAAGTTTGACAGCCACCTGAATGGCCTCATCGGTAATCGTCACGCCATGGTGGACCTCATAATTGGGGCGCACAATACGCAGCATCTCGACAGCTTCTTCCGCTGTCGGTTCGTTCACCAGGATTGGCTGGAAGCGGCGCTCTAACGCAGCATCTTTCTCGATATGTTTGCGATACTCATCCAGGGTTGTTGCACCGATACAACGGAGTTCGCCCCGTGCCAGTGCAGGTTTAATCATATCGCCAGCACCAACGGCACCTTCAGCGGCCCCAGCTCCTACCACTGTATGTAGTTCATCAATAAAGACTATAGTATCAGGAGACTCACGTAGCTCTTCAAGAATCGATTTGATGCGTTGCTCAAACTGCCCACGGAACATTGCTCCGGCAACCATACATATTACCTTCATGAATACGGCGGGCAAGTCCTTCGACAATGGCTGTTTTACCAACACCTGGCTCGCTAAGTAGGACAGGATTATTCTTCTGACGACGGCCTAGAATAGTAATCATGCGCCTTAGCTCGCGGTCACGTCCGGTTGCCGGATCGATCTTGCCTTGCGCGACTTCAGCCGTCAGGTCGCGTCCATATTGATCTAAGGTTGGTGTTTTACTATGTTTAACTGGCCGCTCGGCGGTCGCTGTATTGACCGAATTTGCACCGCTGGCGGCAGAGGCGGATTTGTTGTTATTGAAACCCAAGGGAGAGGAGGGAGCACCGGGCATGCCCTGGCTTTCCAAGCCGCCCACCGGACCCATTGCATTCATTAATTCATCGACACATGACTGACACATATAATGCGAGACGCGTCGTCCGTCGATCATTTCATCAACACGCACACGGGCGGTATTTTTTTGACACCTTTCACATTTCATTGCTTTTCATGCTCCTCACTTCTTAAACTCCTTAGCAGACTAACCAGGCGACTGCCAAAAGTATAGCATAGTTCTGTAAATTGTCTAGCACTCTTCGTCCTGGATTGCTAACTCACTATTTATAACGAAGAGGAAGGGGATCTTTATTCCAACACTTTTCTATAGAATATACTACGTAATTCCCCTGGTCTGTGTGACAAGTTATGTTAGCAGACATCTGCTGTGGCAAGGAGCAGGGCATCCCTTGTGGGTGCCCTGGGTGTCTTGACCGCTCAAGCCAGTGAGTTTCTCCACCGATAGAGATAAGCAGAACAAGGCTCGCGCGTTTTGTGAATGCCACAATACACTCCGTACATAATTCAGTACGTTCTCGAAGAATACTACTAACCAATAACATAAAAGCATATGGATGACAATGTAGATTTCCCGAATATCCCAGGATATGTTTCCGTGAAAGACGCAGCCAAGATACTCGGCCTCTCGCCTCGCACTGTTTACGATTACGTATACGAGGGGCGATTACGCAGTGCAAGATTAGCAGACGTGATCGCTATCCCTGTCGAAGAACTGGCGCATTTCAAGCGAGGGCCTTCTGGGCGGCCACGCGTCAATACGCCCCTGTGGCGCATGTCGTCCGGTGAAAACGGGCAATTCATGACCTTAATCGTTGTACGGGTTCGGACGGGGCAGCATGATGTATTGATGCAGAAGCTAGAAGCCATCAGAAAAAGGAGACAATACATCTTTCCAGGAACTGTCATGCGCTATATGGCTGAGAGCAATACTTCTGCTGGACTAGTAATCCTTGTATTAGTTTGGCGAGGTACGGTCATGCCAGAAGAGGTAGTCCGTCGGGAAGAGCTAGAGAAATTCAAGCAATCTCTAGATGATGTGTTGGATTGGAGCACAGCTCAATATAACGATGCCCAAGTCTTGATGCACACGTGAAACAAAGGTCTGTTAGCAAGAGAGAGCTTCTGAGGAACTTGGCTATGCGAGCAAATATACAGCAGATTAAACGCTTGCTGAAGACGTGCAATTTTGTAGAAATATTCAGAGAGGAACTTGGCTGGAGTCCCTTGGGAGAGACTCCACCAGTTGGCATTGATAAAGATGAACTGTATACATTTACTCCCCTGGCACACAAAGCTGGTTTCAAAATCTACTTGTATACGTTTCAGACACAGATTCCTGATGAACAGACGCTGAAGCAGATTGACAGACTAGTGAATGTCTACGCTGCGGAGCATCTGACAATCTTTGTTGATGCCAAGCAGGAGAATCAAGCGTGGCTGTGGGTCAAAAAGGAGGTAAACCAGCCACCAGTTGCCCGTCTGAACAGGCTGAACAAGCAGCAAAGTGGAGAGTTACTCGCGCAAAAAATAGTGAGGTTATTTGTAAATATCAACGAGGAGGAGTCGATCACGCTCACCAAGGTCCGAGATCGTGTTGTCCAGGGCTTTGATGTTGAGAAGATGACAACCAGATTTTACGAGCATTTTAAAAAGGAACGTGCAGATTTCCTGCAATGTATTGAAAATATTCCCGACGATGATGATCGCTCATGGTACACATCGATCATGCTCACACGCTTGATGTTTGTGTATTTCATTCAGAAAAAGAGACTGCTGGATAATCGTAGTTCTATCCGTCTTGATGGAGATGACGGTTATCTGCAAAATCGGCTACAAAAAGTACGATCAGAGTATGGACCGGATAATTTCTATACATTTTATCGCTACTTTCTGCGTCGTCTCTTTCATGAAGGTCTCAATCAACCTGACCAATTGCGTCCACCCGCATTGGAAGGGCTTATCGGCAGGGTCCCCTATATCAATGGGGGCCTGTTCGATACTCATGTGCTGGAACAGCGCTATCCTGATATACAGATTAGTGACCAGGCATTTGAGCAGCTTTTTAAGTTTTTTGAGATCTTTGACTGGCACCTGGATGATCGACCCATGCGCAATGACCGGGAAATTAATCCCGATGTGCTGGGCTATATCTTCGAGAAGTACGTTAACCAAGAACAGATGGGCGCGTACTATACAAAAGAGGATATCACAGAGTATATCAGCAAGAACACGATCATTCCATTTGTTTTCGAGCAAGTAGCTCAGCGTTGCCCAGAAGCGTTTCTGGTAGATGGAGCCATCTGGTTACAGTTGAGAAATAATCCTGACGATTATATCTACGAGGAGTTGGCCCACGGTCTGCTCGAACCATTGCCGCCAGGGATCGCAGCGGGCAGTGCCGACATCGCACAGCGTACCTCTTGGAACAGGACAGCCGAGGAGCGGTGGGCATTGCCGACAGAGACTTGGCGTGAGGTAGTAGAACGCCGCCATCATCACAAAGAGCTTCATACGAAGATCGTCGAGGGCGAGCTGAGCACGATCAACGCTCTGATCACCTATAACCTCAATATTACACAGTTTGCTAGAGACGTGATCGCCACGTGTAAAGAGCCAGCTCTGCTACATGCATGTTATGACGCTATAGCACAAGTTACGGTGCTGGACCCAACTTGTGGTTCTGGTGCCTTCCTGTTTGCCGCGCTCAATGTGCTCAAGCCGCTCTATCAAGCGTGTATTGAGCGCATGCGTCAGCTAGTCTCCCAATACAAAACACCACGCAAAGAGAGCAACCATATTACAGCCTTTCAGACAGTTCTCAAGCGCGTGGATCAGCACCACAGCCAGGAATATTTCATTCTGAAATCAATCATCATCAATAATCTGTACGGTGTGGATATCATGGAGGAGGCCATTGAGATCTGCAAACTGCGCCTCTTCCTCAAACTGGTGGCCCAGATTGAGAAGCCCCAGGACCTGGAGCCGCTACCCGATATCGACTTCAACGTGCTCGCTGGCAATACGCTGATCGGCTTTAGCAGCCTGGATGAGATACGGCAGGTCGTCACGACAAAACTACTCAATATCGGCGATACCGAAAGGACGCTCCAGCTTATAGAGCAGGATGTGAAGGAGATAGGACGCGCTGAGCAAAGCTTCCGCAGCTTGCAGACTGAACTAGGCATCAAGGTTGATCCTACAGTAAAGCAACAACTCCGTATGAAATTGAGTGCTCTTCGTGATTTGCTCAATCCTTACCTTGCTACTGAATATGGTAAGGATAGTAATAACATTCCTGATAAAAAAATTTATCAAAGGGAATATGCGCAGTGGCGTAAGCGTCATAAACCTTTCCATTGGTTTGTGGAGTTTTATGGGATTATGAACAAGGGTGGGTTTGATGTGATTATTGGCAATCCCCCATATATAGAGTATAGTAAGGTGCGCAAAGAGTATCAAGTACTGGGATATAAGACTGAAAGCTGTGGCAATTTATACTCATTCGTGTTGGAACGCTCTTTTTCTCTAACAAGAGAAGCTGGACTAGTTGGCATGATTGTTCAGCTATCTTCGATTTGTACAGATAGAATGTCAGAGCTACAAGAAGAGATTCGTATAAACTCTGAGGAGGTTTGGATTAGTAATTATGATGATCGACCAGCTAAACTATTTGATGGTTTAGAACACATACGAGCATCCATAATTATATCCCAGATCTCAAAGAAGACAAACCATCCGTCCATGATGCACTCAACGAATCTCCTGCGCTGGTATACTGAATGTAGAGCTATACTCTTCCATCGTATAGCCTATAACACTCTTAGTGATTTGCATATACCTGGAAGTATCCCCAAGATTGGTGAGGCACAACTTAAAAGTTTAATAAGGAAAGTCAGGCATAAAAAGCAAACCATTAATGATGTCTATCAACGCAATAGCCAGCACGTAGTATATTATTATCGCTCTCCTTTATACTGGATAAGAAGTATAGATTTCTTGCCGTTATTCCAGTCGGCTGCTGCAACACGCTCTGTTCATCATCTGAAAAATTTTAATTTAACAAATGTGGATCTTGTTAAAGTTGTAGGCTGTATAATAAATAGCTCATTATTTTATCTATGGTTCATAGTATATGGTAATGGGCGTAATGTTGCACTTAGAGATATTCAGACCTTTCCGTGTCATGTGGAGCAACTATACATGCATCACGGTAAAGAACTCAACGAATTATTTTCTAAATTAATGAAAGATTATGAACAACATTCAAAAATACAGGTAAGAAAGGACGGAGTAAAATTGCAAGAATTTTATCCGTCCTTTTCCAAACCCATCATTGATGAAATCGACCGCATCCTGGCCCAACATTATGGCTTTACACCCGAAGAGTTAGACTTTATTATTAACTATGACATAAAATATCGCATGGGACGTGACAATGGTGAAGAGAGTGAGCAGTAGATGCCGCGCATCTTTGACAATATTGAGCACAAACTGCTCGATGCCCTGCAAGAGACTTTAAAAGTAGCGGAGCGTGCTGACTTCTGCGTTGGCTATTTTAATCTGCGTGGATGGCGGCATATTGACCACCTGATGGAGCTGTGGTCAGGCGGAGAACAGGCTTGTTGCCGCTTAATGATCGGCATGCAGGAGAGACCCGAAGATGAACTACGCAAGGTCTTCAGCTTGCGTAGCGACCAGGGTATCGATCAAGCAACGGTCGTGCGCTTGAAGAAACGCGTTGCCCAGGATTTTCGTGCTCAATTGCTGGTGGGAGCGCCAAGCAACGAGGACGAGCAAGGCTTGCGACGCCTGAGCGCACAACTGCGAGCTGGACGACTCGTGGTCAAGCTCTATCTGCGACATAGGTTACATGCCAAGCTCTATTTACTCTATAATCCACACCATCCCTACGCCAAAGCTGTTGGCTACCTTGGTAGCAGTAACCTGACGCTCTCCGGTCTGGCATACCAGGGCGAATTGAACGTTGATGTGGTCGATGATGACGCTTGCCGCAAGCTGGAACAGTGGTTTAATGATCGTTGGCATGACCGCTGGTGCCTGGATATCTCGCAAGAGCTGGCCGACATTATCGATGAGAGTTGGGCACGTGAGGAGATGCTCTCGCCGTATCACATCTACCTGAAAATAGCGTATCACCTCTCCGAGGAGGCACGTACTGGGCTGAGCGATTTTCGTATTCCTCGCGTCTTTCAAGAACGGCTCTTTGACTACCAGGCCGCAGCGGTCAAAATTGCCGCCCATCATCTAAACAAACGCGGGGGCGTCATTATCGGTGACGTGGTGGGCCTGGGCAAAACGCTGATGGCCACGACCCTGGCACGCATCATGCAGGATGACTACGATCTAGAGACGCTGATCATCTGCCCCAAGAACTTGGTTAGCATGTGGGATACGTACCTACAAGAGTACGGTATTGTTGGGCGCGTGTGTTCATTAAGCAATGTGCTCGGCGAACTGCCAAATTTGCGACGCTATCGTCTCGTCGTTATCGATGAAAGTCACAATTTGCGCAACCGGGAAGGGAAGCGCTACAGAATTATTAAAGAGTACATTGAGAAAAACGAGAGCAGATGTGTACTGCTCACCGCTACCCCCTATAATAAGACCTTCCTCGACATCTCTGCTCAGCTTAGACTCTTTCTCAGTGACGATGCCAGCAAGGATCTGGGCATTCGCCCAGAGAAATTGCTCAGCGTAGAGGGCGAGGCGAAGTTCAACGCGCAATATCAGTGTCCGGTCCGCTCATTGACGGCATTCGAGAAGAGTCACTATTCAGATGATTGGCGTGAACTGATGCGCCATTATTTAGTACGGCGCACGCGCAGCTTTATCCAGGCAAACTATGCACTCCATGATCAGCAAAGTGGTCGTTCCTACTTAGAGTTTCATGATGGCACACGTTCCTATTTCCCGCTACGCGTGCCACGCACCGTCAAATTTTCCATCGGCGTGGAGAGTCAGGATGATCCCTATGCACTACTTTACTCGGATGAAGCGGTGAAAACCATCAGTGACCTATGTCTACCCCGCTATGGCATGGCCAGCTATATTGCTGCAAAAGCGAAAGCGACCGAAACGGAGAAACTTCTCTTACGTGGACTCTCGCGGGGCGGCAAACGGCTGATGGGCTTTTGTCGTACGAATTTGTTTAAGCGCTTGGAGAGTGGTGGCTCAGCATTTCTACAATCCATCACACGTCATATTGTGCGTAACTACGTGTTTCTGCATGCCATCGAGCATGGTTTGGAACTGCCGATCGGGACCCAGAGTGCGGAATTGCTGGACACGCAGAGCAATGACGAGGACGATGGCATCGTCTTACCGGGAACACTGGATGAGGACGATGCCAGCACAGAAGGGATGACCATCGTTGATGAGACACATACCGTTGCGGAGCAGACTTCAGTCTATAGCGAAGGCTTCTTCAAGAAACAAGCCGCCGAGGTCTACCAGCAGTATAGTACCCAGTTTCGTAAACGTTTTAAATGGATCAAGCCAACACTCTTCAATGCCAGTTT
Source organism: Chloroflexota bacterium (assembly GCA_005879655.1). Next base: position 11,092 of record VBJK01000486.1, read on the forward strand.
AAGGAAAGACTTGCGTCAGGACACCCAGAAACTGCTAAACCTGCTCAAGCAAGTTCAAGTCTGGCAAGCGCAACACGATCAAAAGCTGCGTGCCCTCATCGATCTCATCACACAGCGTCATCCCGACGAAAAGGTCCTCATCTTCACGCAGTTTGCTGACACCGTGCGCTACTTGGCGGAACAACTCAAAGCCCATGGCATACCGGCCAGCGAAGGTGTGACAGGGACATCAGAGAACCCAACAGTATACGCATGGCGTTTCAGCCCGCTCAGCAACAATCGGCGCAACCAGATCACTTCTGAGC
>VBJK01000438.1 GCA_005879655.1 Chloroflexota bacterium
AAACCTCAACCCCTCTATACATCGAGCATCGCGAAAGATCATGATTACGGCCTCTAAGATAAATATACAGTAAAAGGGGTGAGCTGTATATCTCTTTTCAATGCGTACCATACAGCCTCTTGGAGAGGATCGCTGCACACTTCTCCGACAATTGACAAGGTTGACAATCTTCCTATCCACATCTTAAATTTACTATCCATTTCTTTAACCACAATATCTTAGTTTAACGACTTATCAATATATAACTCCTAAATACCAAAAAGTACTCTATACACTAGGCAAGGCTAAGTACTTAGATTACAATCCGTAATGTAAATGCCCCAGGTGATGTTCTTGAGACTACAAAAACCTGGGTCATAGTTTTTGTACCTTTATACAAGAATAATGCCGGATTACTCGTGCCATATCGACGAAGAGGTCTTAGCATGGCAAGTCACAGCTACATGAAATACAGGCGACAGCGCCACAGGTCTCGCATCCCAGGTCCAAAGGCAAGCAGGAGTCGACGGGCCATCCCACATACTTCCTACTCAATGGCTTCTCATACCAAGTTGCATTCTGAGGAGCAATTATCCCGTAGGGGCGTGGGCAAGCAAATCGCCCGTTTTCTCGTACCAGAAACCCTGGGCGGGGACAAGCCCACGCCCCTACGGATTCCTTCCTTGTAGCGGAGTTGACCCCACGCAAATCGCATCACTGAACGCAACTTGGCATCAAGGGCTTCTCAAGGGCTTCTCAAGGGCTTCTCAAGGAAGAGAAAGGCAAACACATGGCAGGCAACACAGCAACAGCCAACTACGCAGAAGAGTTACTTCAGAGTCTTATCAGAACAGAGACCCCTCCAACTTTTGCCGAGGTGGAGCAAGTATTTCGACAGGCATATCCTGGCTATGAGCGTACAAGCATCCTAGATGCTTTGCGTGCCACGGAATATCAGGCATTCGGAACACAGGCTACTTCTCTTTCGCCTGACAGAACAGAAAGAACATAAGGACCTATTCGGAAACCACTTTGAAGCGGCTTCAATCCGGGGCCAAAACCAGGTTTTCTGAATAGGCTCTAAGCTAGAAGAAGGATTCACAATGGTTTTAGAGAAACCGACCGATGTACCTGATCTTACCAATCGGCAATTTAAAGGACAATTCTTAGTGGGGAATCGTCAGAGCAGAATCCCCCATGTGAGATTGGTAAGAATGAATACAGATTGGTATGAACAGAAGCTCGTGATCGAAGCAATTCGCACAGAGCTAGAGAAATCCAATTGTGATTATCAACAGAAGGGTGCAGACGGCGTCCTTGCCGAACCGCCTCGTCAAGAAGCTGAGCAATTCCGTCCTTATAATGCAGAATGGTTCCAACAGAGGAGTGCAGGCAGCACCCTTGTCGAAGAAGTTCGTCGAGAGGCTGAGCATCCTTATAATACCGACTGGCTCCAACAGAAGGGACAATTCTCGTTCCCACACCTGCAACAACAGGGACAAGCCCTGTCCCCACACCTGCAAGAAAAGGGAGCCAGAGCATCGCGCCTGCGCCAAGCAGGAGCAATCCGCCAGACGATCATTCTCACGGCACGTGCTATGAAACTGTTGATACGTGACCGCAACGTAGCAAAGCAATAAACGGAGCAGAGGCACGCATTGCCACCGATCATGAAAGTTTCGGTCCCATCTACAACGTAATCTCACCGAACATCGGACAGGGGCTGTAGTCCAGGAGGCTCTGCCTCTATTTGGGAAAAGAGGGATCATCGTAGGGGCGTGGGCGGATCCCTTGTGGTCGCCCCTACGGTCCCCACCCAGGGTTTCTGGCGCGAGGAGACGGGCGGTTTGCTTGCCCACGCCCCTACGACAATCAAAATACCAAGCCTTGAAAGCGAAACGTCCCTCCGGCAATGAAAGATCAGGAGTACTTTATGGGTTTAGATAAGTCTGAAAACTACTTGCAGTTGTCACACCATCGGTTGCAACTTCCTGTATTTATGCCCGATGCAACTCTTGGAGTTGTCCGTTCCGTTGATGCTACAGACCTAATGCAATGTGGGATTCAGGCTGTCGTGATGAATACATTCCACTTGATGCAACATCCCGGCTCTTCAACTATTCAAGCCTTGGGTGGACTGCATAAAATGAGTGCATGGCCCCATCCCATTATGATGGATTCAGGCGGTTTTCAGGCCTACTCCTTAATCCAACAGAATGCCAAATTTGGTTCTATAAATGATAACGGTATTACGTTTAAATCTGGGGGATCGGACCGTAAATTCCATCTTACCCCGGAAAAAACGATCCAACTACAGCTTAGTTATGGTGCAGATATCGTAGTCTGTCTTGACGAATGTACCCATGTGGATGTTCCATTTGAGACGAATTTGACCGCCTCATTCAGCAGAAGAGGCTTGATCAGGACCAACGACCTCTCTTATTTGCTGTGATCCAAGGTGGTGGATATTATGAGCTGCGCAAACATTGTACGGATGCATTATTAGAGATAGGCTTCGATGGTTTCGGTTACGGTGGATGGCCTCTCGACAAGCAAGGGAACCTGCTCACAGAACTTATCGCTTATACGCGGGAGCTTGTCCCACGAGAGTTTCCCATGCATGCACTAGGTGTAGGGCATCCCAACAATATCGTTGCGTGCCACAAACTTGGTTACAAGATGTTTGATTGTGCCATGCCCACAAGAGACGCGAGGCATGCCAGGCTCTATACTTTCGCTAACAATACTCCTACCAGAGAAACATTTTCTCATGAGAAATGGTTTGCATATGTTTATGTTAACGACAACAAGTATATTAAATCTGATTCACCAATCTCTCAGGCATGTGATTGCTTAGCATGTACAAACTATTCATTGGGATACATTCATCACTTATTTAAGATCAATGATACGCTCTTTTTTCGCTTAGCAACCATTCACAATCTCAGATTTATGGTTCAGTTAATAGAGCGCATCAAGGAAAGTGCTCATGCAGAATGACCAGCTAGCGAGACTTGTTGAAATGGTGCTGACCAGTTCCAAATACAAG
>VBJK01000439.1 GCA_005879655.1 Chloroflexota bacterium
TTCTTCGATTCCTTCGATATCCATTCCAGTTCCCAATGCTCCCGTCGCCACGATCGGGCCTCCATTCGTGACCCATCGCTTCGCGCATTCTGAACGTCCTTCCAATCCTGCGTGATACACTTCACATTGCAATATATTTGCCATTCTCTCACATTTGACTCTGCTTCGACAAAATATCATTCTTCTCTTCTTCTTGTCCCCTTCTATCATCTCCTTCACTCGTTCCTGCATGTCCTCCATTGAATCCACTCCTTCGACGCTGTATTTGAAATTCCTGCGATTCGTGGACGCTCGAATGTATTGAGCCCCTTGAATCATCAATCCTTCCTCGAAATCCTTCTCCATTCTCGGTGGCAATGTCGCCGTCAATGACACCAATTGCACGGGAATCGCCAGCGTCTTCAATTGTCGCATGCATCGACGATAACTAGCCGCAGTCAATGTTAAATGACTCTCGTCGATGACGATTCTGTCCAATTGTCCCTTCAAATGCAACCCCATCGCATATCCTTTGAACCTTCCCGTCACCGCTCTATCGGCTGAAACGATGACTATGCTGACTCGTTCGTTGCAATTCGGTTTCCATTCCACGCAGCTGATGTCTGCATTCTTGCATCTTTTCAACATGTCATCGATTAATGCGATGAATGGAATCACCACTATCGTCGTCCTCGCTCCTTTCAACTTCGTCGGCATCATGAACAATAGACTTTTGCCTCCCCCTGTCGGCAATATAATTATCAACGGCGATGCATTGTTCGTGATCGCTTGCATTCCCGCTTCTTGCTCTTTGCTTTTAAATGTTCCGTTCGCTCCGTACAAGTTCTTCAATTGTTCACGCACTTCCTTCATCGTCACTTTGAATTGCGTCCTTTTCATCAATTGACCTTCGATTTCCCTGTCGTTTGAACGCTTCTTCGTCCTTTTCCCCTTTGACTCCAATTTCAAAAATGAATGCCATCGTCGACTGACATCTCGAAACACGCTGATAGAACGTTCAGTCAATGAACGCAATATGTCCCCTCGAATTCCATATACATCATCCGCCATCTCTTTGCCATGACACGCCTGTAGATCATCCGCATCTTCCTCTTCTTCTTCTTCATCTTCTTCATTCATTCCTCGCGTCAATCCGCGTACATACATTCGATTGATGGCTTTGGCGATGTGACGATAATCCGATGTCGTCAATTCCATTCCCAATTCTTTGCCCGATTCTCGCTTCAAACAAGTCGTCAATCTTTGCGTTCCCCATGTTCTCGACTTGTTCTTTGATGTGTCGCTCGCCCATAAAAATCCCTGCGTCTCTGTCGTCTCGTGGCGATGATTCAACAATTGTCGAAATGGAATTACGTTTGCCAAATATATCACCAACATCTTTCCCACTGCCTCGGGCAAGAAGCGTGGAATGACGTTCAACTTGTCCGTCAATGCTTGCGCCTTGTGATACGAAGTCACTATCATTATCTGTCCGTCTTCCACGAATATGTTTCGCGTCCCCGTGCTCCAATTGACGTATCGCAATGTCGTGATCTCCGCTCCACGCGCTGGCTGCCCTCCCGTTATGTGTATTAATATCAACAACAACTCCAAGAACCGTTCCACTTGCGACTCGTATTCTCGCGCTTTGAATGAATTAAATTTCAGCTCATTCCTCTCTTCATTCATTTGCATCATTTCGTCCCACCGTCCTTTGTTGCCTTTCAATCGATTCATCATCCCTCTTCTTCCTTCAGCCATTTCATTGCATTCTTCCGACATGAATGAATGATTCTTGTTGGATACTTCGAAATCATCGACCAATTCAAACAGATTCAATGTCTCCAATGGAGTCGCATCTCCGAACAATAATTCCTCAGTCAATATTGCTTTCGCTCGCTCGATGATGGATTGAACGAATCCTCGAAATGCGTCAATGGACAATGGCCTGCCGTCGATGTACATCGTCGCTTTGTCTTCAGATCATCGCACTCTCTCTCGATCACGTCCGTCTTTGGTCACGCGCTTGCCGTACTGCAACAATGAATGCACGTAGTTGAACGTCGTCCCTGTCCCCACGACCAGCCACTTCGCATGCATCGCTTTGAACAGTTCCTCGGGCGTCTCGCTGTAGTTCTGTGCGAACTCGTTCCTTTCCCCCTGCGACAGCGTATATTCCAACATGATCAATCGCATGCAGAATTGCATTCCCGCCAACATCGGCGTATAGTCGCTCGGCTCTCTCCACGTCTCTGTCGTCGCATTGTATCCCAACACGCCACAGAAATGGATCAACCCCGATCTGCGTTGTTCATAATCCGAATGCATGATCAATTTGGCGCTTACTTCTATCGTCAACATGTCGATCTTCTTCTCGTCGCCTTGATACGCCTTGATCACTGCATTCAACCTCGTCAACAACTCGTGTTGCTAATCGCTGCCAATATTCACCGTATCGTTTCATTGTGTCCTCGCCTTTGTCAAGACTGAACGGCTTGTCGTCGGCGACGTTCATCTGTGCGCTGTTCAACCAAAAACGGATCACGTCCCAGTTTCGTCGATTCAAATCATACACTCCATTCATGCAGTATTGCAGCACACGTTGAACGCTTTCAGAGATTTCCTTCATCGCTCCTCGTTCTTGTTTTCCTGACAACAAGCTGGCTTTGGTGATTTCGATCATGTTTCGACCCTCAAATTGACGAAGCCATCCCGTCCGAGTCAACCACGGAGTTCGATCCACCGCTTGCATGTTGTCGTTGACGATGCCGTCTTGAATTCTGTTTTCTTCGTCTCTCTGTGCTGCTCTGTGCAATACATTTTCGATCATATCGTCTATGTTCCCTTTCCACACATCGCCGTCTTCGTTCGATTGTTTCTCTCGCTCAGTCGGCGCATCGTCGACGTTCACCACGAAATATCCTCCGTGATTGTGCGGGAGAAAGGTTTGAACCCAACAAGATCGCCACACTTTTGTTGTCGTCTTCATCGTCGCTTCCGCGTCCATCTTCCATGCATGCCGCTTGTAACTGTGCTTCACCATGTAAGTCTCGCTCACACATACGAGCTCGCACTTTTCACACTCGAATCCTCGCCGTAATCGAATGCCGTCGATTGGTTTCGTCAAGGTTTTCGGCACGTTCAATTGTCTCGGATCCGTCACTCTCAATCCGTCTGCGAATTGAGCCAGCTTCTTTCGATCCTTCAACGCGACGGTTTTATGTCGTTCTCGAAAGTGTCTTTCCACGTGACTTTTGGCGCCGGCGATGGCACATTCGCATTGTCTGCATATCAGCGCTTCATATTCGTCGATGTAAAGCAAATATTGATTGCATGTGACTGCTGATTCATTCATTGACTCCGAAAAACGCGTGTCGAGCGAAAAAGAGACAAAAAAAAAATTTAAAAAATTTAATTTAATTTAATTGCAAAATTCTGCGCCGATAGCAAAAAAAATTTGTGTGCCGGAAAAATTTCAAGCCGGACTGATTTCGGCTTCAAGCTGTGAAGCGACAAGAAAATATTTTTGTACGCGATCAATATTGCTTCATTGCTTCAAATATTTTTCATATCGATATGAATTGTATATTATATCGATATAAATCAGATACTTCGATCACGGTTTTTTTCGATCTCTTTTGTGCGTATAAAATCGAGTTCGAAGTGTGAAAAGTTTGTGTGGCAGGAATTCCGGCGTCACAGGAATTCCGACGTCACGGTCGTTACGCCCTCTGATTGGCCGATCGCCAAGAATACCGACGGCATTCCCCTCCGCATTGTGGTTAGACCCCCCTTGAAAACCAGTTGCACCTTGCATTTGTCATGATGTTCCTGTGCTTTCATGCCTTTGTGTTTCTTGCAAAAGTGGTTCGTCATGACCTTCATGGTTGCCGCAGAATATTGGCAAACATTGCATTTATAACCTCGGATAATTGGAATATTCAGAACCGCTCTTCCAAT
>VBJK01000440.1 GCA_005879655.1 Chloroflexota bacterium
AACATTCACAAAATTTGTAAAAAATTCACGAGCTCAATTTGAGAATCATTTTTCATCATTGAAAATAAATTTAAAATCTTTAACTGTGACGTATTTTTTTGCAATATATTATTTCATTATTTTTTATTTCATCTTTGAATTTAAATCACAGTTCGAGTTTTTTCAATTAGATGAAAATTTCTAAAAAAAGTGAGAAATGAATATAAATTGATCATGAAAAAATGAATTATCATTAATAAACATAAATACAAAAAAAGAAAAAATTGAATTCATTCTTTCTCAATCATGTGAATAATTTCTTTTCAAGAAATTGTTTTCAATTTTCATTTTTTCTCATTAGCTTTAACTCTTTTTGCTTGAATGTCTTTTTTAATTTTTTCTTGATACATTATACATCTCAAGTCATTTTTCTTTTAACGCTTGTTCTGCAAACTATATTGCTCATTTGTTGCGTCTCGCAGAGCTTGAATTTGTGTGATTAAAAGTATTTCATTGAGAGAAAAGTTCATGCTGACTTTATAATAATGACAGTTGCTGCAGTGATGCGTGTTCTGATGTATGTCATAATGTAGATTGAGAGCTCAGAGAATTGAGAAGCGAGTTCAATTCAGATTGTTCATCAAAGATAATTGAATCCTGAAATACGTCGAAATTTGACAACATTATAGCAAGGATTTAATGAATTGAAAGCGGTAAAGAATGAGACAAAGTGGACGAACGCTCCGTTTCACTTTCCTATTCGTTGGATTGGTTCGGGAACGCGTGTTGGATGGTTTGTTTGTTTTGGTCAGGGTTGGTGGTTAATTATTCGTGTCAAGATAATTATCCGCAGTAATACCGGGGGTTTTTTAAATTCTATTCACGGGATCGGCAAGAAAAGGCTTAAATAATCACGAGCCGTAGCGCGTTGGAAGGGGAAAAAAACAAATAAAAACAATAAAGGGTCGACGTTCTGTCTATTCATTCATTCATTAATTCGTTGCATGATTCATCGATGAAATGGAAAGGCGAGCGATATATCAAACCATAGCGGAGAAGAAAGAAGCCAAGAGGATCCGGAACTTGAACTCGAGAAGTCATGAAGAACGAGAAAGAAAGAGGCAGAAGGATCGAGAAAGAAAGAGGTTGGAAAGGCTTCGATCGAAATTCAACATCGATCCATTGGCGACGATATCGAAACCCATTCTACCCGACACCGATGTCATCGTCATCAATCATGGTCATCATCCATCAGGCGACAGGAGTGAAGGTAATTCATCAAGGGAGAACGGATCTGCTGACCGTGGAAAAGGAGGAGAGAGAAGAGGGGACACGGTCATCGTGAACCGTGACGTCGACGCTATCATGAATGACAACGTGTCGGAGGCGTATGATGACTCACATGATTCAAATCCCTCTCGTGTCTCCCTTCCTCTCCGCCCTCTCCGTCCTCCATTATTACCATCCGTCGATTCAACAAGTCCGACGGGACACTTGAGCCATCAGCCAAACAGGGAACCTCAATTATTACCGTCACTATCATCGTCAGAGCCACGTTTGAGATCATTAGAGTCCTATGAACTCGAGGATGCACATGTTCTCGATGACCAAAGTGTAAACACGACGGCATCGGAATGTCAAGAAAAGGTGGCTCGGCTATTGACAAATCATTTCGTCACTTTCCGGGGATGTCGGAGACATGAACATAAACCTGTTCCTACTAGAGGATACGGCGTGAAGAAATTCGCAGAGGAAAGGCGACACTGCCGTTTGCCGAATCCCGACTTTGCACAAGATGAACGTCTTCCGGTAGAAGCAAGATTGAATCAGAACATCATGGGACCGGACAATGGTATGAAGAACATGAAACATACATTGAGTCGTTCATCGTCAGCGGAATGGGAAAAAGCAGGGGATTCGTTCAAGAGATTGCTGACTGGGAGAGATCACAATGGAAACACGCGATCGTTCTCCATGGGCATTGGGGATTTGACGAAGCATGCGGAAGAAGGGACGCGAAGGTTGGCTTCTGGTCAGGTCAGCGTCGACATCGACAGTGTCCTGTTATTGTTTACCGATCTGTCATTGATTAGGGGCACGATCGACTTCACGATGACATGGAGTCCGTGGAGGAACCTCAACTCGAGCGTCCATGTTCACTGTCAAGGAATACCATTGCATCAAATCCCACACTTCCATTTAGGTACGTTCGGCAGTGGCTTTGACTTCGATTTATACCTCGTCGCTCCCAAGGCGTATAAACGAGATACGGGCCCAAGGAGAAAGGAAAAACTTTACAACCGATTAAACGAGGACGTGACATCAGCCTTCATGAATCAATGTCTATTAAGGGCCGTCCACGAATGCGTCCCGGCTACCCGGGCAAACCGGTGGCCAACCCGATATGTGATACAGAAGAGCAAGTCGACGGCGCCTGGAATAGAGGGAAGGGTATACGATCGACGTCATTGGTCAAGAATACGGCAATCCAATCCGAAGCTATCTGTCCTCGACGGATTCCAATTGTTCGCGAGCTGCAAAAACATGAAGGACATTTGTTTCACCGATAGTATCCAGGGGGCGCTGTCTCTGTTCCAGACCGAAGTGAGCGTTTCCGTCTAGATGGCCGAATTGACCGTTAGATTGAATGTTGCTTCGATCGTAAAAAGATCGATCCAGATAGGCTCTGGATCGACCTGGGTCTGGTCACGAACCTGGACAAAAAGTTGGAAGAAAAGGGGAAGGGATACACCTGGTTGTGGCGACAATGTTGCTTGGATAAAGTGAAGGAGGCTTTTGAGATGCGTGACGAAAAGGGCAGCGGAATTGAAGCCAATCGATATACGTGGTGCTTCACCAGAGACGTGAGCAATATGACGCTCGAGGGAAGGCTTCAAAGTGTCCTACGAAAGGGTGGGCTGTTATATTCCCAACTTTATAACATGATCAAAGGGCAATTCGATGCGGCGAAACACTATCCTTGGCCCGAAGGCGATGAAACGATGACGATGATGGCCTTGGATGATGACTACATGGAAGCGTATCGATCGACGGTCGGTGCAAAGCATGTCAGTCGTGAAGCATGTCGACAATCATTCAACCATTGTGGAAGAAGGGTTATCCTGAGCCTCCGGCTCAACGATGAAAAGTCATGGGGCGCCAGAGAAGAGCACAGAATGAGCCTGAGCCTTCTGATGGCTGTCGTCAGGGAATTAAGACGTCAAGGGAACCCGCCGCACAGATTGTCGGGAGATCCGTTCTATGTCCATCCAACCAGCACGGTGAACCGATTCACC
>VBJK01000087.1 GCA_005879655.1 Chloroflexota bacterium
AATCATGCAGTTCGGCGAAAAAGAAGTCCAGTATTACCAATTGCTGGATGAGTCGCTGGGTATGGCCCTGGATGCAATCAATCCTGAAGAGGATCTGCTTATGGTTGTCTCTGATCATGGCTTTCAGGGGGCAATGCGCAAGTTCTACGTTCAAGAGTACCTCTACAGGAAGGGCTTCTTGAAGATGGAGAACGAAAAGGCACGTAAACGCGCTGAACTTGTTGGCTATGTTCGCACTCTCATGCGTGATCTGAAGTTACAGAAGATCGCCCGCCGCGCCTTCCGCCAATTGCGGCGCAAGGGGGTCTTAGCATTAGAGAGAGAGCATCATCCAGCTCGCCTGCCTCAGCTTGACTGGACCAGGACACATGCCTGTATTCCCTCATCATCAGGCGCACTGGCCAGCTATGCTGATATCTTCTTTGACGAGACTGTTACCGAAGACCAGATTGATGCATTACTGACCGACCTGCGGACCATACGCGACCCGGAAAATGGGCAATTACTCGTTACTGAAGCCCATCGCGAAGATGCATATGGTACTGGGCCTTTCGCCCCCAAAGAGCGACACTTAATAGTTCAAGCTGGCGAAAATACCACTTTGCCGGTAGAGTTAGCTCGTACATCGCTCTGGGAGAGGCGCGGTACGAATGGCCGGGGCGTTTCGTCAGGAGTGCATCATCCCGATGGTGTGCTTTACCTTTATGGGGCAGGTGTAAAAAGAGGCGTTAAGATCGCGCCGACACACATTTATGATGTCGTACCAACGATCCTGAGCCGCATGCAGCTCCCTCTGCACAATGAACTGGCAGGCAAATATATCGAAGAGGCATTTGAACAGCCTGTGAGGACACACATGCAGGTTGCGTCTGATAGCGTTGTCATCAAAAGGCTTAAGAAACTTGCGTCGAATACACTGTAGAGGAGGAAAATGTTGCAGAGGCGGCTACTTATGCTTATTGGTATTGCACTGGCACTTCTGGTTGTGGTAGCTAGTGCGGTGGCATACTTACTTACACCTCACGGTGGAGGTATGGTTTCAGATACTACCACCTCGCAGAGGACAGCTACGCCAGCAGTTACTATTAGTTCAGGTTGTGGTGTAAAGAAAAATAATGATGGGACATATAGATTCTCCTGGCTACATGTCTCGCCACAGGGTCAGGTTGTTGATGAGAAAAACTGTGTTGTTCCGCTGGTTGGTTTTAATATGGGTGCTCTGTTCTTAGGTAATGCTGGTGGCAATACTACCTTCGCCAAGCTCCAGTGGTACAAGCAGAATTTTCCCATGAATGTGGTGCGCGTCAACTTCAACTCACGCTGGTGGGTAGATAACGTCTATGTGCCAGATGCAAAGATGAATTTCCGCGACTGGCTTCAGACCTACGTGAAATGGCATGAGGAGCTTGGCAACTATGTTATGCTCGATAAAGGTCCCCATTTTGCAGAACCACCTTGCCAGACTGGCAGCAAGATCGCCTGTCCTAATCAGGACGAGGGAAAGCGGGATTATCAGAAAAGTCCTAATGTTGAGACTGCGAAAGCGCTCGAAGACTACATAGGTTATGACGTGCAAGCCTGGACTGATATTGCCAAACTCTATGCCAATGATCCGGCGATCCTCTATGATGCTTGGAACGAGCCGACACTTAAAGATCTGCCGATCTTCTTCCAGGATATGAACACACTGATTAATACTATTCGTATGCAGAATCCAAATGCTCTGGTGATTGTCTATCAACGAGGTTACAGTAATATCATGAAAAGTGGGTTTCCAAATTACACTCAGCCTAATCTGGTGATCGATGCCCACGTCTATCCTAAATTCAATGGAGTCTCACCTGCGACGAAGCAGATGTGTCATTCACCTGGTACTGATGGTTGGACACCAGAGAGTTCCAGCCTCAACGCGCTAGTACAATTCGCACATAGTCATGGCCAAGCATTTATCCTGAACGAGTGGGGTGGCTGCTACGACGTTCCACAATACCATCAGCTTATTACCTCTTATGCCAAACAACAGGGAGTAGGACTTGTCTACTTCCAGGCTAGCAACGTGGTAGCTGATCCCAAGGCCAGTCCATTGCGGGTGAACTCAAACGGTACACAGGTTAAGGCTGCGTATGCAGACATTCTAGGGGTTCGGTGATTATATATGAGTGAAAAACATAAAGCTATCACTCTTCCTGATAATGCACGTATTCTCGCCATTAAACTGGCTGGGATTGGTGATGGATTACTGATTACACCAGCATTACGAGCTTTACGAGAGACGTATCCTGATGCACGTATCGATCTGCTCACGCGTGACATTCCTGCTCAGGTGCTAAAGAATTGGGATGTGCTAGATGACGTGATTATTATTAATCCTCGCTCAACTGGCACCGCACTCAATCAGAAATTCATGCTGCTACGACGTTTAGCGTTACTTAAAAGATTGTTGTGTCACCTCTATTTGGGACATTACGATGCGATCTTACTCTTCCATCATCTGCTACCATTCCATCGCCGTCTGACATTGCAGGTGCTCACATTAGCGGCGCATGCAAAATGGTGTATCGGCCTAGACAATGAACACGGCTGGTTTCTCAATGTTGCCGTTGAGGATAATGGCTTTGGAGCCAGACACGAAGCGGAACATTATATGGCAGTGGCCGAAGCAGCAGGTGCCAAAATACGTGATAAACGTCTGACGCTACCTCTGAGCAATGAGGAACGAGAACGAGCAAGGACCATCATCCGGGAATTTGGCGTGAGTGATGGGCCAATTATTGCTATGCATCCCGGCTGTAGTATGCTCAGCACTGCTCGCCGTTGGCCCACCGAGCGCTTCGCTCAGTTGGCGGACGCGCTCTATCAGGACTTCGGTGGGCAATTGATGCTGCTTGGCGGTCCCGAAGAGGCACAGTTACGCAAAGAAGTCATGAATATGATGCAATCAGAGATGCCTCGCTGTAGCCTCTCTGGCAAGCAGAGTATTACGCTCTCGGCGGCTGTGATTGAGCAGTGTGATCTCTTTATTGGTAATGATTCGGGCCTTATGCACATAGCTACGGCGGTTGATACACCGACGATCGCCATCTTTGGCCTTACCAATCACAACGCTTGGGGACCTTATACTGGCGGTGTCCCTGGCCGTGCTACGGTGGTCCGTCTCAATCTACCCTGTATGCCCTGTTATTTTAAAGGGCGCGAGATCGGTACTCCCGAAGGGTGTGCTCATCGTTCTTGTCTGACCCAATTGCAGGTGGCCCAGGTATTAGCCGCTACTCGTCATATGCTACGGAAAACAGGTTAAGGAGATATCTGCTCTTCTGGTAAAAACATCCGATTGAGCATTGATAGGTAGAGCAAGCGGTCTTCATTGGTTTGTAGGGTAATAAAGTGAATATATCAAAAAAAGTGAAGGGCAAAAACTATGAATGATACAAAGAGAAAAGCAGTGGTACTGTGGCTAAGTGGTGCATGTCTGGCGGATATGCGCACAATAGCGGAAGTAGAACGACTCAGTGGGCGTAGTGCAGCTGTTGAACTTATACCGGCACCCATCACTAATACACAATCTCTTTCCTATCAATTGGTGACTGGACGGAGGCCAGAACGTTTTGGTTTCTTCGATACGCTGGTGCTACATGGCTATACCGTAGTGGAAGATTTTCAGGGACGAGATAGCGCTCCGGCCTCGTTTGCTGATCTGCTGAGTGCAGCTGGCTGGGCCGTGAAGCATAAAGAACTGACTATTGATGAACTGGTGGAGTGCGTGCGGAGCTGGGCGCAAGCTGACCATACTACTGCCTCTTGCCTCATGGTCAAGTGTGCACTATCTCCAAATATCACAAAACAGATAAGTGCTAGTCTGGCAGCAGCTCTGCGCACAGCACGAACCGCCGTTGGTGATATGGGCTTGCTCGCAATCATCTCCGATGGACGACCAGCACCAATCAGAAAATTTGTCAATATCAACAACTTTCTTGCTGAAATGGGTATTATTGAGCGCAAGGAGCAAGATGGCAGTATCGATTGGTCCAACACACTGGCTCACTATATGGGTCATGGTCAGATCTGGATTAACTTGCAAGGTCGTGATGCCCAGGGGATTGTCAATCATCAGGATGAATACGAGGAAGTAAGTGAAACACTAGTTAAAGCTCTTCCTATAAAAGTACGTGATCCACAGACGGGCGAAGCGGTCATTGAGTGTGTATATCGAAAAGAAGAACTTTACCAGAGCGATTATTTGTTTTGTGCTCCAGACTTGATTGTGGTTTTCAAACCAGGCTATATTCCATCTGCTAATAGCACGAAGCTAGGCTTTGACGATGCTGCTTTCACACCAGCACCTGCTGGTACTCTTGCGATAGATGGTGCTCATCCAACGAGCGTCAATGGCTTCTTACTAGCTAGTGCTCCAGCTTTTGTCCAGGGGAGAGTACTTTCAGAGCCAGTCCCTTTGACTACTGTCGTGCCGACACTACTGCACGCTCTTGAGGTGAATTATGGAGCTATGGAGGATACAGCACTCAAGGAATTCTTCGTGCCCTATTATCTGGACCTCCATCCTATTAAGGAGATAGATGATCAGCAAGTGCTCTCTGATGAGGAAGAAGAGCTAGTCATCAATCGTTTACGTGATCTTGGCTATATCTAAAGAGAGAACAGGGCGACCACAAGCAATTATCCCTATTGGGTAACTATCAGACCGAGGTGTATTATGTCTGCACGTGTTGTTGTTTTTGGTGTCGATGGTCTGACATTTCGTGTGCTGCATCCGTTGATGGAACGGGGAGCGCTTCCGAACTTTCGTCGTTTGAAGGAGAAGGGATGCGAAGCTGTACTTGAGTCTAAGTACCCCCCTATCACTCCACCAGCCTGGATATCACTGTCCACTGGACTTAAGCCCGCCCGTCATGGTGTTTATGACTTCTGGGACTTTGAGCAACAACAGGGACTAGCTTCGCCACGTGTGCCCAGATTGCTCACACACCGCAAAGGTGGCAAGGCCATCTGGAATATCCTGAGCGAGTATGGCAAAAAGGTGTTAGTGATCAATGTTCCCATGACCTACCCGCCAGAAACGGTGAATGGGATTATAATCAGCGGCTACATGACCCCAGGTCCAAAAACGAATTTCACATACCCAGCATCTTTTAAAGAGGAACTATTCCGCATTGTCCCCGATTATGAGATTGATCTACCAGCTGAGGATAAAACTGTCGGAGTGGGAGCGCGCAAATGGCGTGTGCTCGATGCAACATTGCGCATGACAAAGCGTCGCTTTAAGTTAATGGAGCACTTGCTAAAAGAGAAAGAGTGGGATTTCAGTTTCCTGGGTTTTGTTGGAGCCGATCGCATTCAGCATCGTTTGTGGGACGAGATACTTTCGCTCGATGCGCATGCCACCGAATATTATCATCAGCTTGATGATGGCTTGGGACGCATTCTCGATCTCCTCGGTCCTGATGACAGTCTTTATGTTGTCTCTGATCATGGTTTTCAGGGGGTCAGTCGCTCATTTGAGATCAATGAATACCTGTACAGCAGAGGCCTTGTCACCTTAAGCAGGCATTCTCAACAGGTACGTGAACGGGCTAGTCGCAAACATGCACTCAGCTATACGTTGAAGCGAATGGGATTATTTGAATTGGCGAAAAAGACGAAGCGGATTGTGCAAAAAATGGATGTGTCACAACACCTTGATCCCCATGCGCATGATCCGCACAAACTGAAGGCAGCTGATATTGATTGGCAACATACGCAGGCCTATGTTCCTTCATCCTCTGGCTTCGGCTCTGGTTATGCAGATATCTACCTGAGTCAGACAATGCATGAGGAGCAAATTGCTGAATTATGCGCAGATCTCCTGAGTATGGTTGATCCTAAGACGGGCAAGCCCCTGCTTGAGGCTATCTATACCACAGAAGCTTTCGGTCGCGGCCCCTACGCACCAGCAGAGCCACATTTGCTCTTACTCCCTAACGATGGCATGACATTTCGTAGAGGTCTGGGCAATGTGCGCTTCTGGGATGATGCCATGATGGCAAATGACCCTAGCAAGAGAAGTGGCGTGCATCAAAAAGATGGGGTGCTTTATGTGTACGGCAAGCAATTTAAACAGGGGTTTCAGGCTCCTAACGCTGAAATTTACGACCTAGTTCCAACGGTACTCCAAACGATGGGGTTGCTATTCTCAAACGCTTTCGATGGCCGTGTGCTGGAAGAACTCTTCGTCGAACGGCTTCAGCCACAACGCACTACAACCATTGTCAGCAATAGCATGGAAGGGAGTTCAGCTCATCACAAACTCAAAAAGTTACTGGAAGGCTGATTTCATTATGATCTCGTTATGCCAGAAATGATATATTCGTACTCTGTCGTTCTGTATAGTAGAATCTGCCAAGTAATAGAAGAGGAAAGTGTGGTAAAGCAGTGCAAAGACCTCGATTACCTGATGAGCCAGAGAAGCCATCAATTCCTGCATTACTAGAAACCATCCCTGGTCGCTGTAGGCTACCAGCAAAAAGCATATCCAAAGAAGATTTGCCACCATATGTGTTTCGGCTGAAACTTCCTCTACGTCGTATGCCCGAAGAAACTCCCACGAGGATTCTCGCATCATTAGAGCAGATGAAGGAACTCATGACTCCTGAGCTTTTGTTGGATCACACTGGAATACAGTTAGATGAAGAATTGGAAGAGCAGAGCACCATTCCCATGATGGAGCTATGTAGCATCACAACACAACGCCAGCAGGATATTCCTGTCATGCAAGCAGAAATTTCTGGCGCAGCAAGTAATGCTTCAATTTCGGGACTTGCCAACGTTGTTGGCTATATGCTTAAAACGGGCAGTACCTTCCTGATGCAACATACGCTGGGTGCTATAGATTTTGGCATCTATTCGTTGAGTATCTCTGTCGTCTCGCTGATTGCTTCTATCTTTGCCTTGGGTCTGGATGATGCGATGGTACGTTATACCGCTATTTACCATAGCAGACAACAAGCAATGCTGGTACGTAACTTGACCATTTTCTGCACAGCCCTTGCAGGGGGACTCGGTTTGTTGGGAGCAATCGGGATGATGGCCTTTGCACCGCAACTGGCACAGCTGATCGCACCATCAAAACTAAAAACAGGTTCATACCTTGCACCATACCTTGTCTTAATGGCTGCAATCATTCCACTGAGTGTCATGCAGATGATCTGGATGGGAGGGCTACAAGGATTTAAGGACTTCAAACGTCGCGTTCTGGTCCAACGTGTTGTTGTGCCATCTGCTACTGTACTTATGCTGGGCATTTCACTGCTATTTTTCAAGCAGAATATCGTCGCAGTGATGGTCATCACGCTGATCAGTACGCTGATCAGTACTGTCTTTCATCTCTACTTTCTCTTTAGTCGCCTCTCTGAGATGAAGGGTACACTGCAACAAGCCACGCAGAACACATACGAAGCGCGGGAGTGGCTTGGCTTCTCTACGCCCAATTTCTTGAGCAATATTGTGGACATGATCCTTGATGCCATCGATACTATGCTACTAGGCCACTTTGAGATCGGCGCGGCCAGTATTGGACGATATAATGCAGCTACTAAGATCAGTGGCTTCATCGCCATGCCGCTTACTTCGCTCAATGCAATATTCAGTCCTAGTATTGCAGAACTGCATAGTCGGGGAGAGAAAGAGAAACTGGAGGCGATGTTCAAGGTAGTTACCCAATGGGCCATCACCTTTAGTTTACCCATTTTCTGCATCTCAGCGCTTTTTTCGACGACATTGCTAGAGGTTCTCTCCGGTCGCGATTTCATTGCAGCATGGCCGCTGCTCGTCATCTTTGGGCTGAGTGGCATGGCTAATGCTGTTACTGGCTCGGTTGGCTTTATGCTCTTAATGACAGGACATCAGAAAGTTTCGTTTATCAACTCACTTGTGGCTATAATAGTCAACGTTGTGTTGGGGCTTATCCTGACTCCACTCTTTGGTGTTATGGGAACAGCAATCAGTACTGGGCTGGCTACTGTTATAGTAAATCTTATGCGTCTGCTCCAGGTTCGTCTGCTGCTAAAAATACATCCTTATCGGAAGGCGATGATCAAGCCGTTACTGGCAGGGTTAATCAGCTCAGGCGTCACGGGAGCTTTGATTTATATATTAGATATGGCAAAAGTCTCTATTATTATAGCCTATATCCATATACCTGTTGAATTTTCCCTCATTCCTGTCTTCTTGGCTGGTTACGTAGGCATACTAATGCTATTTGGGGCTACGCCAGAAGACCGGATCGTGTTAGATAAGTTGCAAAAGAAACTCAAGCACTTCAAAAGGAAATAAGTAAAGCGAAAATTGAAGGGAGCAATGACAATGCTATGAATAAATTATGGTTTATTAACCATGTACGTCTAGGCCATATTAATCGCTCTATCGCTGTTGCTCAGTGGTTGCAAGCAGCACTTCCTGATTTGCAAGTCCTATTTCTGATTGAAGGAGGGGAGGATTTTATCGAGCCAACTGGCTATCCCTGGATTCTGATCCCTGGCCAGGCGAGTGAGAATGAGCATATTGAGCAGATTACACGCAAGACCATCGAGGTCTTCCAGCCTGATCTGGTAGTCCATGAGACCTTACTTCGCCCAGCGATCCACAGACCCATACGAGAAGTTGGTGTCAAGCAGATCGTGATGGGATCATTGGGTGATGCGCTACGTGACCAGTTCCGCTACAATCTTGCTCTGCTGAACGAGGTGGATATGGTGCTGGTCCTGCAACAGCGCGCAGAGGTTCTGCCCGCTGATCAAGAGCTGATTGCACGCTATACTGGGAAAACACTCTATGCGGGACCATTGGTACGCCGTAAGACACAATTGGCGAGTGAGTGTTTACGCCAGAAGCTTGGTCTCGCCAGTGAGAACAAAATTATCTTCGTCACATTTGGTGGTGGTGGCTGGGACATAGCACGTGGATTGCTGGCAACGATACTGGCAGCCCGTGAGCGTATTCTTGCGCAGTATCCACAGGCCAGACTCATTGCTATTCCAGGCCCACATTTTAGCGGTGAACTGCCATCGACTGACGATTTCGTATGTTATGTCAATCGCTTTGAGCCTTTTCTGACTGACTATATCAATATTGCATCAGTTGTAGTAATGATGGCTGGTTATAGTACAGTCAACGAAATTGCATCCTCCGGCGTGCCTGCTGTTTGTATACCAGCCCCTGACGCAGAAGATCAGGTAGGAGCAGGAGGTATGGGTGAGTATGCACAAACATTCCCCAATATTACAGTGTGTAGCCCAGAGCCTCAACAACTCACGGCTACTCTCCTCGCGGCACTGGCAAGACAACGCGATTTGAGCGCCGTCGCTCACTTCTGGCACAAGGTGCAATCAGCTTCACAAAGTATCGTCAACGGCTTTAAAGAGGTACTGGATGGGACAGTATAGCAACTTGCAGGGTTGGAAAGGTTGAGAATATGGCTATGGAATATCGTTCTTCACTTCAAGCTGGCCGCAAGGCCAACAAAATTATTGCCGTGATGAGCGGAAAGGGAGGGGTAGGCAAATCGACTATTGCTGGACTGTTGGCAGTTGGCTTCCGCCGTCAGGGCTTGCGTGTTGGCGTGCTGGATGGAGATCTGATCAGTCCCAGTCTGGTCAGCATGTTTGGTATGGAAATGCAGTTCTCACTTGATGAAGATGGGGCAGTTGAGCCACTCAAGAGCCACAGCGGCGTCAAAGTGATGTCGATGAACCTCTTTCAGGCGAGTGCCGGTGATCCGCTTGTCTGGCGTGGGCCAATGATTTCTAGTGCGTTCAAACAGTTCTATAGTGAAATCAGTTGGGGCCAGCTCGACTATCTGTTCATTGATGTACCGACTGGCACGTCTGATGTCCCTATGACCGTGCTTCACTCGCTTCCGTTAGATGGCATCATCGTTGTGTCGTCGCCGCAAAAACTAGCAAGGGCGGTTACGCAACGTTGCGTTAATATGATTCATCAACTAAATGGGCGCATCCTTGGTGTTATCGAAAATAGCTTGCTCTTTATAGGACATGATGAAAGTCCTGACTCAGACAGCGCGAGGAGCTTGGTCGAAATGACAGAGGCTCCTCTACTAACTCAGCTTCCGTTTGATCCCAGACTGACAGCTCTGTGCGATGCTGGTCAGATTGAAGCGTACCATGCAGAAGTGTTAGAAACACTCATTGCTCGTCTCACTGTAGTGCTTACCGACGAGGAGTAGAAAGGAGCATTTTCTGGTGATTCAACTCATGGAAATGGCGAAAACGGCTGTCATTTCTTACCGTACAGCCACCAGCTCGCTGCGTCTGTCACCAGACTTTATCATTATCGGTACAGCTAGGAGCGGCACCACCTCACTGTACAACTATCTCGTTAGGCATCCGAACGTTGCTCCAGCCCTGATGAAAGAAGTACATTTCTTCGATTGCCATTATCAAAAGGGTATTTCATGGTATCACAGTCAATTCCCATCTATTCCATATAAATACTATACAGAGACTATACGTAGACGTACGCTGATTACAGGGGAAGCCAGCCCCTACTACATGTTCCATCCTTATGTCCCTGAACGTATGGCCGCCTTGCTCCCTAACGTCAAGCTTATTGCGTTGCTGCGTAATCCTGTTGAGCGTGTCTTCTCCCACTACTGCTGGGAGGTAGGCTGGGGCAATGAAAAATTCTCACTGGAAGAGGCGATTGAACATGAGGAAAAGCGTATAAGAGTTGATATGAAAAAACTTGCCACTGGTGATAGCTTTAACCATCGCCATTTCTCGTACCTGGCAAGAAGCATGTATGTAGACCAGTTGGAGCGCTGGCTTCAATACTTCCCTCGTAAACAATTGCTGCTGATCAAAAGTGAAGAGTTGTATGCTGAACCAGAGCGGATCTTCAAAGAAACGCTGGCCTTCCTTCATCTTCCCAATGACGCAAAAATATTGAATAATAGATACAAGCAGTATAATAAGCAGAAATATCCTGTCCCTCAACAGATGGCTCCAGAAACCAGACGACGCTTGGTTGAAATCTTTATGTCTCCCAATGAGCGACTTTACAAATTAGTTGATCGCAACTTCGGTTGGCAATAAAGAAGCAGGTAGTAACGGCAGGTGAGGCATAATAGAGCAGTTTGTCAGCAAGGACGACAAAATGTTCTATTATGCCTCACTTGGTCACTACCTACACCCATCTTCCCAGCTTGTTGACAATAAAGCCGGACAATTTCACACCACTGCCCGTCAACTCATCTTTTACCTTCACGATCTGCTTGATACGATCCCTGGTTGCATCCACAACGACAAAGGTTTGATCGCTTAATGAACCTATCATATGCATTTCGGCAAAATTCAGCGCGGGACAATCAATCACAACATAGTCACTGTGTTGTGCGACGCAGGATAAGAGCTGCTCCACCTCAGGTATACTTAACAGACTCGTCGGGTTCAAGAGAGAACTGCCCGCGGGCAAGAGGTAAAGGTTCTCTAGCGCTGTCGCCATAATATAATTGTCGAGCGATATACGATCCAGCATATTTACAGTACTCTGGTGAGAACCAGTAGTGGAATGCACTTGCATCATGCGGGCATCTTCGAGCATATGAGCCAAACCAACCTGATTGTGCATCCCCAGGCGAAGATGTAAAGATGGCGCGTGCAGGTTCGCGTCAATTAACAAAACGCGCCGTCTGCTCTGTGCCAGCAAAGCAGCTAGTTGCGCAGCAACAGAACTTGTGCCAGCTCCAGATTGTAAACTCGTCACAGCTAAAATGCGAGCACGAGCCTCTTCAGCCCTGAAGAGAACGTCAGCCATCATCACACGGCAATCTTCAACATAGGGTTGCTTCAACTCACAAAAAGTCTGGAGAGGAATATCCTGCGGGCCAGGCTGTATCCAGCGCAAAGATCCTAACAAAGGCTGCGTCACCTTCTGCTGCAACGCATAGACACTATTCACACGGTCGGCCCACTGCTCAAGATAGTAAATCGCTACAGACCCAATAATCACCAGAACTAGCATAGCAAGTGGGACCCACGGTATCATACCGGCCAGCGAAGAGGGTTTGGTTGGCACGCTGGCCGTCTGGATCACCGACAGTGGTTGGCTATACAATGCCTGTTCAGTGAGCAAATTTTGTTTCTGGTTGATGTACTGCGTTTGTAAGTTGCGATGTTGGTCAATCTCGGTATTATATTGCTGAATCAGTGTTATATTGCTCGTAGTAGTTTTGAGTATCTTTTCATTTAAAGTATCAATTATTTTCTGCTCTTCATTAATTTGATTAGTGAGCAGTTGTAATTGCTTGGCATACTGGTCTTTGATAAGATGATTCTGTTGCGACACCAACACATTCGCCAGGTCATTAGCTAGCTTGGCCGCATTTTTGGCTGTGGGCAAGTTAACCTGAATAGTCAAGCTCTGCCCGGTAGTATTGGGTGTCACCAACAATTGCTTAGCAAGCGCTTGGCGATTCAGATTTGGATAAGATTGCAGCACAGTACCCAAAACATTATCAGATGTAATGAGAAATGCATAAGCAGTTACTGACTGGACTGCTTGAAACGAACTATTATGAGAAGTATTGACTTGTACGATAGCTGTTGCCTGATACGTAGGCGGGATAAGTACAGCCAATTCTTTGCCTACCAACCACCCAATAATAACGCACAGCACGAGTATCCAGCACCAGCGTAAGAGCGCTCTAACCACTACTTTCATCACATTATCCTTCTTCAGAAACCCTATCATTATGCTCTAGGTCAAGAAAACCCTTCACACTGTGCAGCCAACAGATGCCTGTTTGGCTCTTGCTGTTGTATTACCGACTGATAGAGCGTGCTTAATGTACGCGCAGCTTGCCACCAGCTATGTTTCTCTACCACGTATTGTCGTCCAGCAGTTCCCAATTCTTCAGCTAGCTGGGGATTTTCCAGTAAACGCACAATAGCATGAGCAAACGCTTGTGGACCTTCTGCGACCAATAAATGTTTTTCGTGAGCTGTTTGTAAGGAACGGCAGGAACCGGGAGTTGCCACCATAGGCGTTCCCATTGCCAGAGCCTCCAACACTTTATTCTGCATACCCGCTGCTACCACTAATGGCGATAAAGCAACTGCCGCGCTTGCCAGATAAGGTCGAATATCGGGCACGTATCCGGTAACAACAATTCGCTTGTCCACGCTTAGCGCACGGACAGCTGGAGGAGGGTTGTTGCCGACAATGGTGAGTCGGACCTGGGGCCGTTGCTGCCACACGAGAGGTAAGATTTGCTGACAAAACAAGAGTATTGCCTGTGCATTTGGATAATAATCCAATTTGGCGCAAAAGATAAGAGAGTCGGCTATGCGCGCTTGTGAGCGTGGTGTAAAGTATTCAGTATCAACACCATTGGGAACAACATGGATGTGCTCCAACTGCTCACTCAAAGCTTGTAGTAACTGCTTGTCATAAACGGACGTAATGACTACGTGCTCAAATGCACTCAGCAGGTGCGGCTCAAAGTGCTCCATTTTCTTTAGCTCTGAATAAATAAACGCGCGTTTGAAGCGATTGCCTGCCGAAGCCCATTGTTGTTTTAAGTAGAAAGAAATACAATCAACCGCATCATAGATAATTGGTATATGCTCTTGTTGCTGTATCATACGCAACATAGGTGCTACCTTAATCAATTCTCCATGGATAACCTCTATCTTGTGTTTATGTATCACCTGCCGTAATTGCTGCACGAAAGATGATGATTGGTAATAGGCAACTCGTAATGGCGTCAGAGTAGGCAATGCTTTGAGGCAATTGGCATATGCCTGCCACTTAGGTAAGGAGATGAAATCAACGGATACACAATAGTGCGCGATAGCCTCCACCATCTCACGCTCGTAGTCATCACACAACAACGAAACAAGCGATATTTCATGAGTGTGCGAGAGCGCTTTGATAAGCTGATAAGGTCGTACACGAATACGTGACGGCACATAAGGTGTAACATATAATACTCGCATTATCTTGCTTCCTCTCCCATCGTTATGAAGTGATCAGTAAGAACACCTACTTACAGGATAAAAAAATATAGGAACATCTTCGTTATACAGTGGTTGAGAATAGATAAACGTTTCACTATACCGGTTAATAATGCATAACATATTGGTGCCTAGTAAGAAAAGAGAAACATATTTATTTATACCAATATGGAAAATGCTTACATAATCTTCAGTTTATGAAACCTTAACCGAATTTGTATATTTCCAAGCGTATCTTAATAGATTCAACACCAGGGTAGACTACAATCTTTGCTATACTCCTAGTATGAAAAGGTCTGGTGAGTAAAATAACGAATAAGGAGAGATGTGAATGAAGCAGATTGGTGTAGCGGTATCAAATAGTTCAAAGGATGAGTATAGTAGCAATGGTAGTATAGCTGTTCAGATGATTTCGACCTGTATGTCGAGTACCAGCGTTGTTCAAGAGCCGTCACGAGCATATTACTATGTCAAGCGCACTCTTGATATAGTCCTCTCGCTTATCGGCATAATTTTGTTGTTGCCGCTATTTCTCATCATTGCCCTATGTATTAAACTGGATGACGGTGGTGCTATCTTACATTTCAGAGAGATCATCGGTAGGCATGGCCAACGCTTTTATGCACTTAAGTTCCGCACGATGATACCCAATGCAGACCAATACTTGGCTGAGCGTCCTGACCTCCTACGCAAATTCCAGCAAAATATGAAATTACCTGGCGATCCTCGTATTACCCGTGTAGGCCAAGTGCTACGTACTACTAGTCTTGACGAGTTACCTCAACTTTTCAATGTGCTCATCGGCGAGATGACCCTGATTGGGCCGCGTATTATTCACCCCAGCGAATTAGCGCGCTATGGTCAGTATGCACAAAAGCGTCTTGCCGTGAAGCCAGGTATTTCGGGCTTGTGGCAAATTAGTGGAAGACAACATGTCTCTTATGACGAACGAGTTTCACTTGATATGCAGTATATTGACAACCGTTCAACACTCTACGATCTTTCCATCCTGATAAGGACATTGAAGGTACTGCTCGTTCATACTGGAGTGTAACAGCAAGACGATTCTGTCTACTTGTGGGCTGGTGTTAAATAAAATGAAGTATGGAAAGGGATTTTTATGAATAAGCGTGTTCTTGTTGTGGATCAGTCAAAGACTATACAAATCCTTTTGTCTCAGTACTTTGGGAACGCTGGCTATCACGTCATCAGTTGTAGTACTCAAGAAGAAGCATTGCAAGTTCTAGGCTCCGTCAGCGAGGCTCCTGATCTGATCGTTCTCACCATAGATGCGAGGAAGGAGGCATATAAGGTGGTGGCATACGTGAAGGGATGTGAAGTCTATGCTCAGACGCACCTCGTTGCTATGGTATTGGAAGAAGAGAAAGCCAGCATACAGAAAACGTTGAGCGGATTAAATATCAGCTACTTGGTAAAACCTTTTCGTCTCCAGGATATACATATGCTGGTCTCAAGCACTTTTAACGCTTCCTCTGATCAAGCGCGGTAGATATGGATATCCAATCTCCCTTGACATACAACTCAAGCAGGAAGCATAATGCGGGAAGCAGAGAAGTAGGAAAGACCAGCGGTAAGGAAAATTGTCATGGGACAAATCTCAGTAAAAGCTTCAGCTATCCTGGCGGCCCGCCCAGAAAAGGTCTATCGCAGTATTGCAGACTATCAAAACGGGCATCCTCATATCGTCCCGCCAGAGACTTTCTCTGATTTCCACGTTGAGCAGGGAGGATATGGTGATGGAACGGTTATCACGTTCAAAGTAACAGTTCTGGGCACAGTGCAATCTTTCCGGCAACGTATCAGCGAACCGGAGCCTGGTCGTGTATTAACTGAACAGGATATTGACTCCGTACGGAATGCAATTACCACGTTTACAGTTGATTCTATAGAAAATGGCGAAAAGTCGCATGTAGAGATTGCTACCACCATGAACGCCAGTCCTGGTCTAGCTGGCATGGTAGAGTATATTGTGGTTCCGCTCTTGAACTCACGAATCTATCGTAAAGAACTAAAACGGCTTGAGTCTTTTGCACAACAATAAAATGTGTACATATCAGGAATATTCGTCAATATATTTGGTATATGGTATGATGAAAGGAAAGCGTTTTATTATATATGGGGTATTGACATGACTATCCAATCAATTAATCCAGCTACAGAAGAGATGATCGAAACGTTTGAACTCTTTAGTGATGCCCAGATCGATCAAGCGTTGACACAGGCGCATCATGCCTTTTTGCATTGGCGAGAGACTTCCTTTGCTGAGCGTAGTCTGCTCATGCGTCGTGTTGCTAGCTCTTTACGCGAACACAAGGTGGAACTCGCACGCGTTGCTACGTTGGAGATGGGCAAGCCAATTGTTGAAGCAGAAGCGGAGGTTGAAAAATGTGCATGGAACTGCGATTTCTACGCTGATAACGCGGAGAAGTTTCTTACTGATGAGGTGGTAGCTACCAATGCTAGCCAGAGTTATGTCTCGTTTCAACCACTGGGTGTCATTCTAGCGCTGATGCCCTGGAACTTTCCCTACTGGCAAGTGTTCCGTTTTGCCGCTCCCACGCTGATGGCTGGGAACACGGCCATTCTCAAACATGCCTCGAATGTCTCACTGTGCGCACTCGCAATCGAGCGCATCTTTCAGGAATGCGGTTTCCCACAAGGTGTCTTTCGTACGGTTCTGGTACCTGGTGCTGAGACTGGCAAGTTGATCGCGGATAACAGAATCGCCGCCGTAACACTTACGGGCAGTGATGCCGCAGGCGAGGCTGTGGCCGCAGCTAGCGGTAAAGTCTTAAAGAAAAACGTCCTGGAATTAGGTGGCTCTGATGCCTTTATTATCTTAGAGGATGCAGATCTGGATGGTGCCGTGCAAATGGCCGTGCGCGCACGTTACCAGAACACTGGTCAGAGTTGCATTGCTGCCAAGCGTTTTATTGTTGTCGAAGCAGTAGCAGAAGAATTTGAGTACAAATTTGTTGAGATTGTGCAACGATTACGCGTCGGCAATCCACTTGACCGTGAGACACAGATCGGGCCATTAGCGCGCAACGATCTACGTGATACATTGCATGAACAGGTACAGGCGTCGGTGAGGATGGGTGCACAAGTCCTGCTGGGGGGCAGGCCATTGGAAGGCAAGGGCTACTTCTATGCACCAAGCATTGTCAGGAACGTTATGCCTGAAATGCCGCTCTTCCATGAAGAGACGTTTGGTCCTGCCGCAGCTGTTATTCGTGCTCGTAATGCTGAGCAGGCGGTTGAACTCGCAAACCACTCTAAATTTGGTCTTGGCGGCAACCTGTGGACCAATGATATTGCACGTGCACGCAAGTTGGCACACCGTCTGGAGACAGGGGCAGTTTTCATAAATGCTATGACCACCTCTGATCCACGCTTACCCTTCGGTGGCGTGAAACGTAGCGGCTACGGACGCGAACTCTCCTCATTCGGCATCCGTGAGTTCGTCAATATTCAGACAGTCTGGATTGGACCTGCGCAGTAGTGGCTCTTAGGCTCTTAGCAATGCCTTGACAGAATCGATCTGGACATGTAAAAATGCTAGTCTGCACTCTAGGCATGCAGAGTAGTGGTTAGCAATGTAAGTATCTCTCATAGAGGCGGATAAGAGCTTTGCATGCGAAGTAGCATGAAAAAAGGGCTGTGGGACGCAAGGGCTGTGATAGAATGGAGGCTGTGGCAGAATAGCGAAGTCAGCGCGGCCTTGGAGAATGACCTCAAGAGGGAAGTAAAAAAGATGACTGACGAATTACAACCTACCTCACATGAAAACTATGAGCAAGTCATGGCGACAATCGAAAGCGAGCATGTGCGTTTTATCAACCTGGAGTTTACAGATGTTGTGGGGATGGCGAAATCGGTCACTATTCCAGTTGAGCAATTCGCCGATTGTCTCGCACATGGAAAATGGTTTGATGGTTCTGCGCTCGAAGGCTTTGCACGAGTTGCCGAGAGCGATATGTATCTATACCCTGATCTCTCGACCTTTGCTGTGCTCCCAGAACAAGTGCGCCCCTTGCCTTTAGTTGATGCACGTTGGGCCGATGAGGTATCGCATGACGATGTCATTGCTCATGTCATTTGCAATGTTCACACACCTGATGGCGAGATTTTTGATGGCGATCCACGCGCAACACTAGGCAGGGCGCTGAAGCTTGCTTACTCTATGGGCTACCAGTTCAAAGTGGCTCCTGAACTGGAGTTCTTCTTATTGCGTCTTGAAGGGAAAAAACCTATCCCTCTACCACATGATCGTGGGGGGTACTTCGACCTCTCTACCGACTTGGCGGCCAAGGTACGGCGGCAGATGGTCTTAGTCTTGCGGGCGATGGGGATCAATATTGAGGCCAGTCACCATGAGGTGGCTGAAGGGCAACATGAACTCGATTTTGCAATGGATGATGCGCTCAACATCGCCGATGGACTGGTGACAGCGAAGTACGTCCTGAAGGCCATTGCCGCGCAACATGGTCTCTATGCTACGTTTTTACCCAAGCCTTTCTACAGGGTCAACGGCTCTGGCTTGCATATGCATCAACAACTGATGCATAGAGATACAGGCAAAAATGCATTTGTAGATGAACAAGAGGAACATGGTTTATCGGACATTGGGCGCTGTTTTATCGCAGGGCAACTGGCTCATGCTCGTGGGATATGTGCTATTCTGGCCCCCCTTGTGAACTCTTATAAACGCTTGGTGCGCGGCTTTGAGGCCCCAGTCATCATCAATTGGGGACGCATCAACCGGCGGGCGCTGATTCGTGTTCCTCGTTTAGGCACAGATCCAGATGCTTCGATGCGTATCGAGTTGCGCTGTTCTGATTCTAGTTGTAATCCGTATCTGGCGCTAGCCGTGATGTTACAGGCGGGTCTGGATGGTATTCAGCGCAAATTGGTATTGCCGCCAGCGATGGATGAGAAGCTTTTCTTGCACGATGAGAGTGAGCGTATACGACCACGAGCACGCTTACTACCTGCTACGTTAGGAGATGCACTGGATGATTTGCGCGAAGATACGCTGATTCGGGAAGCTCTGGGCGATTCAATCTATGAGGGCTTCGTTGAGGCAAAGACTATTGATTGGAGTGATTATAGCGAACAAGTT
Organism: Chloroflexota bacterium; assembly: GCA_005879655.1. The sequence goes on from VBJK01000087.1 coordinate 19,168, forward strand.
CATTTATGGGAGATCGAGCGCTACATCTCTGTATTTTAAGTTGGAATTACTTCCCAACCGAGGTCACGAGCCACGTCATAAAAGGTTTTCGGGATAAGATGAGGCAGATGATAGCGCGTCTCAAGCATGGCTAGCGCTGCGTAGCGGCGGTTATCAAAGGTGCTACCCATATTATCATTTGCGAGAACGCGCATACTATATTCTATGCCTATTTCGCCAGGCACGTAAAGCAGCATACCTTGTGTGCGTAGTTTTAAGAGAAAATCCCAATCTTCGCATATATCCATCATCTCATCAAAACCGCCTACCGCAGCGAAAGCTGCCCGCCGCATGACAATAGAACTCGGCAAGATATAGTCATCCTGCTCAAAACGTTCCTTTTCGTATGCTAAACCAAGGCGGCAGGTGGCCACAATATGTGGTTCGTCATTGACATGTGCTGTATGATCTATTAAGATCAGCGCATCATCATACGCTAAAGCTGCCTCTGGCTGCTGCTTGAGCGCTTTGATAACTTGCTCCAGATGGATGGGACGGTAGAGATCATCATCGTCCAGTAATGCGATGAGGTCTCCTTGTGCAGTTGCGATTGCTCTGTTTCGTGCGGCTCCCACTCGCACTGGTTCGGTCAGCGTGACTAGTTGAATGGGCTGTGGGAAGGTTTGTCGATAGCGTTCGACTATGCTCTCGACTGATACACCACCATTATTTACTACTATAACTTCTATTTCTGAGTACGTTTGCATGGCTACGCTTGCAAGCGCAGACCATAGACGTTGAGGACGCTGAAAGGTGGGGATAATCACTGAAACAAGCGTCATATCTGCCTCTTTCTTGGTATCGGTCTCTATCGAAAGTGAGAAAACGATTATTCTACCTCTCCTCGATACATAGCACTATTATTTTCTGTTTCATGGAGTTTGACCTCGTAGAGCAGACCATTGGGAAAACTTGGTGCCAGACGCTGCCAAAACTTGATCACGAGTAACTCTGTAGTAGGGATGACACCCTCAAGCCAGGGTACATCATAGTTGAGGTGTTTATGGTCCACCCACTCAACTACTTGTTCATCCATAATGCGCTTTATATCTGTTAAGTTCATTACCATGCCGGTTTGCGAATCAGGTTTTCCCCGTACTGTCACTTCCAGATTATAGTTATGTCCATGCCCGTTAGGATTGGCACATTTATCATAGATGGCATAGTTTTCTTCGGCTGAGAGAAATTTACTCCAGAGGCGATGTGATGCACTAAAAGTCACACGGCGTGTTAAGTAAACCATACAAGCTCCTATGTATTGGTAAAGAGTTCAATGTTGCTTCCGCTAAACATACGTCCTGAGTCACTAGCGAGAAAGAGTAGTATCTCAGCCAATTCTGTGGGTGTCATGCCAGCTTTCAGGTGTGGTGCGGCCTGACGTAGCATCTCAGTATCAACTGCACCAGGACTGACAGCACAGACGCGAATATTGTGCGGCTTGCCTTCTACTGCCAGAATCTCTGTTAGTCCAGCAATTCCAGACTTTGATACATTATATGCGCTCAAGCCTGGAAACTTCTCTATTCCTTTTACGCCTGACAACGAGGAAAGGTTAATAATTACGCCCTGATGTTGCGGGATCATCAGACGAAATGACTCACGACAGCAGAGGAATGTACCACGCAGATTGATATTCAAGACGTGATCCCAGGTTGTTGTATCCATTTGCACAAATGGGCGTACTGCGACTATGCCAGCGCAATTAACCAAGACATCCAAACGTCCATAGGTTTCCTTTACCTGTTGGAAGAGCGCTAACACATCTGTACGTGTACGGCTGAATAATACGACGCGTGCTCCCTGACGAGCAAAGCATTGGGCGGTGGCGCGACCTATGCCACGTCCTGCCCCGGTGATGATGGCAATACGATCTTTCAAAGCAAGGTAATCTCCTTTATCTCTTTTTTCGCCCATAAGAGAGATTTTGTCAAGCCCGCCTAGCCGAGGATGCTGATAGAACGGCTGGTTGAAACAAACTAAGCTTGTTGCTATAATGTAGCCATAGGAAGGTTGTTGCAAGCAAACATTCTTTTGGAAGGTGCAGGGGTACATGAGCACGGATACAGTACTGTCGGGTTTCCTAAAAGACTTCGGTTTGGTAGAAGTATTGCAGGTGGTAGAGATGGGAGGAATGACCGGTGCCCTCCACTTGAAACAGAGCCAGGGGCGCACCGGTATTCTCTATTTCAAAGAGGGCAAGCTGGCCAATTGCACCGAGTTCGATCCAGGTGCTTTAACACTGGGAGATGTGCTGCAACAATTAGGCATGACCACCTATCACCAGATCGAACAAGCCTTCGCACAACAGTTGCAAGATCCTTTCGGAAAGCGTATCGGCGCGCGGCTTGTATTGATGCGTGCAATCACAGAGAAGCAATTACAAGAGGCATTACGTACAAAAACCATCTGGACAGCAAGAGAGCTATCTTTGTGGCAAGATGGATCATACGAGTTTATTGCCAGCTCCGATATCAAAAAACTCCTGCCCTACGGAGAAGCATCACTAGATATCGATGTAGTACGCATTACATTAGAGATGATACGCTACAGCGATGACTGCCAGGAATTGCGCCAGTATCTGCCTTACGGCGTGCGCACTCAGGTGCAAATGTCGCCGAGTATCCCCTATACTATGCGCTTCGATCTGCGCACTCTGGAGCTTTTCACCCATGTCAACCTCTATCGCAAGGTGCGCCGCATCGCTAGTGCTTTGCGCCGCCCAGAGATGGATGTCGCGCGTGAACTGGGACAATTAATTCAACAACGTTTCCTGCAACCCCTCTCGCAAGACTTCTCCGGCCATAGCAACGGTCGTAAGCTGCGCCTGCCTGACCCGGCTGAAAAACTGCGCCTAGAAAACTTTCAACTGCTCAACCTGATCAGTCGCATGGAGCAAGAGTGGGATAAGCGCAAGACCTCGGTAGATCAGATACCTGCTTTAGTTGATTTCGTGAACTGGACGATGGACTCTTTGGCGGAGACCTGTCGGGTAAACGGTACTGAGTTGGACTCCAATACATTGAAATCACTGATGCGCAACGAGAACCTCTACTGCATAGGTAACTATGAGTTCAAAGTCCAGCAGAACCACGTCGATATTGAGGACTTCACTGCCCTCTGCTACAACGTTATGAGTAGCTCGATGGAGAAGGCGGAAGGCTTTTACCACGAGGCAACGCAAGTGCTGAGGAGATTGCTGTGCTATATCTTTGAGATGATCAACTCACGTGTTGCAAATCCCCGCGAACGGCTGGAGAATCAGGAAGTGTGGGAAGCTATGTTTGAACAGTTCTTATTGCAGCACGATCAAGGCTAAGGGTGGGCATAAGAGATAGCAAATGGGTTTGTAGAGTGACTATGGGCAAGGAGAAGCGCTACCTCTTGCCCATGGTCGCTCTACAAATCCATTTACTGCAAGAACTATTTGTGAGGTGGATAGGAAATAAAGATGCTTTTAACCTCGGAGTAATCATCAACGGCCCCAGCACCTAGCTCGCGGTGTCCATTGCCGCTATTTCTCATGCCGCCAAAGGGGAGATGTATCTCTGCTCCGGTCGTGGGAGCATTGAAGTATATCAGGCCCGATGCAATGTCTCGCATAGCTTGGAAGACGATACGCATATTCTCCGTGAAGACCGCAGTGGAGAGACCATACTCGGTTGCATTGGCGATCTGCACAGCCTCGTCGTAAGTAGCGACTGGGATGATAGAGACACAAGGACCGAAGATTTCTTCGCGCGCGATACGCATATCCGGGCGTACCTCACTAAAGATCGTAGGCTGATAGAAAGCACCTGCGCTATACTCGCCCTCAGTCAGAGCTGTACCACCAGTGAGTAGCTTTGCCCCCTCCTGTTGACCGATCTGAGTGTACTCATGAACTGTTGCCACGCGTCCCATATTGACCAGCGGTCCCATCTCAACACTCCCATCTAGTCCATCCCCAACCCGCAATTGCTGAGCGATGGCGACTAAGCGATCGGTAAACGCTTGTTGTACGGAGCGCTGTATAATAACACGACTTGTTGCCGTACAACGTTGACCGGTAGTGCCGAACGCTCCCCATGCAACACTCTCGGCGGCTAGATCAAGGTCGGCATCCTCCAGCACAATCACGGCATTCTTGCCACCTAGCTCCAAGGCGCAACGGCGTAAATCGCGTCCACAGATCTCCGCCACGCGGCGTCCGACCTCAGTTGAGCCAGTGAGTGCTATCATATTCACGCGTTTATGGCTGGCAAGCGCATCGCCTAACGTCCTGCCAGGGCCGGTGATCACGTTAAGAACCCCGTCAGGTAAATCCGCCTGTTGCAAGATTTCTGCCAGTTTCAGCGCCAGCAGAGGGGTGTCACTGGCAGGCTTAAGTACAACGGCGTTGCCTGCCATTAGAGCGGGAAACGTCTTCCAAGCAGGGATTGCCAGCGGGAAATTCCAGGGCGTAATAATGCCAACGACGCCTAGCGGATGACGAACCGTCATGCACGTTTTATGAATAAACGCCGAAGGTAACACTTCACCTTCCGCACGCCGTCCCTCACCTGCGAAAAATTTCGCCACATCAATTGCTGCCTGTACGTCGCCACGTGTCTCCTTCAAGGTCTTGCCCATTTCACGTGTCATTAGCACCGCCAGTTCCTCACGCTGCTGCTCCAGTAGGAGTGCTGTCTTGAGCAATATTTCTCCGCGTAGGGGGAGCTGCGTTCTCGCCCAACTCTGCTGCGCTACGACAGCGACCTCAACAGCCTCGTCCAGGTCTGCAAGCGTAGATTTCTGATAATGGCCAACAATCTCATGGGTGTGGGCTGGATTGGTACTGACGAATGTCTCACCGCTACGAGAGTCGCGCCATTGACCCGCAATAAAGTTCTTGAAAATCTGTCCTTGTGTTGTGGTATGAGTTGGGGAAAAGCTGGACATAAAATATCTCCTCACTGAGCTGCATGTGCCGTGGAAGGGGGCACCTGTTCCGACGAGAGTACTGAATTAGTGTGTAATGTCTACACTGTAGTATAGCAGATTTGCACACAGAGCGTCGAGTGAGCTGAAGCAAGAGGTGGTTTTATACTTCGTGCCTTATTATGCTGCTGTATCTGCGTAGTTTCTGGGTTGTGGAAGGGGCCAACCGAGTTGTTGGCAAACTTGTACCATATATGTTACTATGCAGAAAGATTTTCTCTGTTTCAAGGAGAGAATGCATACAAGACAGCGCACCTTGTTCAGATAAAATCACACAGGATATTCAGCATGAGAAAGACATACTACGCTCTGATAGCCATCTTGCTCCTGTTGTTGCTTACTGCATGTACAGGACTGCCGGGGAAGATAACGATCCTGGGGACTCCTTCCACGACTACTACAAGCTCTCAGGTACAGGAGATGGGAGGAGAGCAGCAACTCGCTCAGCAACTATTGCAGAATATTAATCAGGACCGCGCTGCCAACCATCTTCCTGCCTTGGCCTGGGAGCCTCGCTTGCAAGGTAGTGGACGCCAGCATAATCTGGTGATGGCGGCGGGCTGTGGGCTGCAACATGAATGCCCTAATGAGCCAGATCTGGGCAAACGTATCAGTCAGCAGGGAGTACACTGGCTCGCCGTGGGGGAGAATATCGGAGAGGCGAATCCCATCCTTTCCAGCACGGACGCGTCACGGATGCTGATGGCGATTCATAAGGGGATGATGGATGAAAAGCCGCCAGATGATGGCCATCGGCAAAATCTGCTGAGCAAGAACTTCCATCGTATTGGTATAGCTGTCTCTATCGATACAAGCCATACGCTGTGGGTGACAGAAGACTTTGCCAATTAGTGTTTTTGACAGGGCCTGCATGAAGGTGGATGGGATCATCAGGAACACCCCTCACGAATTGATCCCATCCTGCTGCGTTCAAGCGGTTTCGACGGTTGGACCTCCGGTCTGTACCGATGGCTGTTCAGTGGCCGCTGCTGATGGCGTCTCTTCAGCATAGTCACCTGCTTGGGCAGGGCGTTTAAAAATGTAATATGCTGAGTTGGGAGCTAAAGGCTGAATGCCCACGAGTTCCCAATTTTCCTTCCCCAGGCTATCCATATAACGACGCGCGAAAGCACTTCTGCGCTCATTACCAATCAATGTCTCCTCCCCCTCACATGAGATACGCCCACGATAATCAATATAGACAACTTTATAGACCCACTGTCCCATGATATATTCCTTCCTGCAATGCATTTGTCATTACGCGTATCAACACGCTTCCGTTTAACGTAAGCCACATCTTGAGATCCCGCCAGAATAGCCCCTTCACTTGATCTTATAGCGTCGGGTTCCACAATCAGCGCTACATGTAAGCCCAGGGCTACTCCGGTGGGCTTCCTCCGCACAGTTGTAAGTATAACCGCGATACAGACGTTACGCACCGCCAGTCTCACCAGTTTTTTTTACAGAGAGAACGCTCTGTCTTCCCCTGTCCGTTTCTACAGGTTCACATCTTCTGTGGTGATCAGTAGAGAGAAACAATTCTATTTTTATATATACCGATTTGGAAGACGTGTATAATAAAAATAGCCCTGCTGTGGGGATTTAAACACTGACAATTGGGAGAAGAATAGTAATGGAGGATTTTTAGGGAATGCTGGAATCTGGCAAGAACAATTTTTTTATGAAAATAGCGAGCAAAAAGCTGCTATGGTTTTTCGTGGTGCTATTGGTGGCAATTTTATACGGAGCCATTGGCTATAGCAAGGCTGATATAGCCTCAGCTGCTGTGCATAGCCAAGATCCCATAGCGACGGTGCCCGTACTTAATAACCTATCTCGATCGACTCGTCTACCAATCTGCGGGCCTACTATTTTACGTAAGCCTGGGATGCCGATATGTAGGTCCACCAGTATACCTGAGTCTGCGGTGCCGACACCAACGCACACTGTCAAAGGTGGTAGCACTGTTACTGCAACGCCGACAGGAGAGAAAAAACCAACCCCATCTCCTGCTCATCCCACTCCAGTCCCAACCATTGAAGAAAACAATGGACCAGTCACGCCACCAACGAAGGGTTTTCCCTCGTTGCCACCAACCGGAAGTGATCCTGGCGAGCACATGTTGCCATAAGGACAAAGAGGATAACCCTATAGAGAATGTTGTAGGCCAGCTGAGGAGCAGGGCAGTCACAAGGGCTGGTCCTGCTCCTGTATGTAAGAAAAGCGACATCCGGCCTTTGTAAGTAAGGGAGCTACACTATGCAATTCCGTAAGAGAACGTTGTCTACATTTTTGCTGAGCCTTGCACTGCTAGGTGCTATTATTGGGGGCTGGATCTGGTACCAATCCTCTGGGATGCGGGCAGGACAGGGAGTCAGCGGGACAGGGCCAACTATCGATGCAGAAAGGGCAAACAAACAACAGCTGCCCCACAACCTGCATTCTGGGGCACGCCTAGTAATCCCGGCTATCGGAGTCGATGCACCAGTAGAACCTGTAGGAGTACAGACGAATAGTACGCTAGCGGTACCGACAAAAAATCAATCGGCTGGCGTGGGATGGTATGCCTATGGCCCATTTCCGGGAGAACGAGGGAGCGCAGTGGTTGATGGACACCTGGATCGACCAGGGGGTTCTCCCGCAGTCTTTTGGGATCTACACAATCTGCACGAAGGAGATGAGGTGAAGGTCATCGACAGCAATGGAAAAGTGTTCCATTTTCGTGTCATAAGACTTGCCACCTACTCCCCAACAACAGCTCCTTTAACAAGCATCTTCGGCAATACAGATGGTTTTTTTCTCAATCTGGTGACATGCGCCGGAGACTGGATACTAGACCAACATCAAACGAGCTTACGTCTTGTCGTCTACACGCAGCTCGTTGCATAATTGACCTATACCAACGGCAGATCAAAGGAGAAAGTAGTCCCCTGAGACTGCCGGTTCTGCCCGTTCGTCTCGTCGGCTAAAGGATCGAGGCGCAATGCGCCCTGATGAGCTTCAATAATACACTTGGTAATATACAGGCCCAGTCCTGAACCATGATGAATACGGCTTGTGGCTTGCAAACGTGCATATGGGCGGAATAACAATTCACCCTCGCCTGAGGGAATACTTGCTCCCTGATTGTGGACGCTGACATGGACGCTGGCAGGGTCCAGGCGAATAGAGACCGTGATGGTAGTACCTTCATCTGAATACTTGATAGCGTTATCAAGGAGATTCCCTAGTACTTGCTGTAGCCTGCCAGCATCCCAATTACCCGCAATTACCCTATCAGGAGCATCTACAACAAAAGTGTGATAAGGAGCAACAGGACGCAACTGCTCCACAATCTCCTTGGTCAATACAACAATATCACACATTTCGCGTAGTAGATTAAATTGTCCTGAAGAAAGTAGAGAAGCATCAAGCAAGTCATTCACCAGCCGGGACATGCGACGTGCCTGACTGATAATGACACTGGTCTGGCGCTGGACTGCTGTGCTTGAGCTTCTTCTGGCTTCTTGCACATTTTGTGGTACACAAGTATGGCGAGAGAGCATTTGAGCGTAGTTGATAATGGGAGAGAGTGGGCTACGCAGCTCGTGAGCAATCATCGCAATGTATCGTTCTTTACGTACCAATTGCTCTTGCAACAGGAGATTCGCTGCGGTAAGTTCATCTACCTGGCTCTGTAATGCTTCGATTGCCTCTTCCTGTGAACGTTCATGATGAACTTGCATTGCCATATGTTCTCCTCTGAAGTGTCAGTACCTTATAAGTTTTTTTGCGAAGTAAGAGGTCTGATTTATGAGTATTATGAAATATAGTATACACCGAAATGAGATATAATACGCTCTCCTTCAGAAAACTTAGGAAATTTTGGTAGGTCTGTTGCCATGGAGAGGAAAATCCCCTGAACAAGGAAGAGATATGCTCTTCCCTCATGCGCTTATAGAGGCTGAAATGGTGGCACATGAGGGAGGAAAGCAGTGACATTTCTACTTAGTCGGCAGCTACGGAACTAGCAGCTTTACTTTCGCTCTTCGTGGTACTGGCGGTCTCCGTGCTACTTGCCTTCTCAGTACTACCCTCACTGTTTTTTGTTTCGCCATTCGTAGCAGGAAGGGGAGCAGTACCATGGCTGGTCTTATAGAAGCCGCGTCCTTTAAAAACGATATTAGTTGGATAAAGTACACGACGAATATGGCCATTGCATGCAGGGCATAGAGTTAAAGGTTCATCGGTCATTTTCTGCCACGTCTCGAAGCGGTGGCTACAATCCTGACAAAGATACTCGTACGTTGGCATACACCTATCACCTCTTAATATATAGAAATCACAAGTGGACGATCTCTCACTATCGTCCATACAAGTAATAGTAGCGCGAAATTGCAAAGTTGTCAATCGCCATAGGAGACTGCTAACACTCACAAGGAGAATACTCGTTAGCAGCGTCTTATTCCACACGTCCAATATGCTCTTTTACTTTTTCAGCGGCATCACGAGTCATGCCATCCACAGCGGCCAGCTCCTCAACGCTGGCCGCGCTAATAGCGCGGACCGAACCGAAATGTTTCATCAGCGCTTGCTTGCGCTTAGGGCCAATGCCTGGTATCTCATCCAGTACGGATTTAAACGTGCGATCGGAGCGTAATTTGCGGTGATAGGTAATGCCAAAGCGATGCGCCTCATCCCGAATACGCTGGACGAGATACAATCCCTGCGAAGAACGGGGGAGGATAATAGGATCAGGCGAGCCGGGAATAAAGATCTCTTCGTTCTCCTTGGCTAATCCGACCGTAGGAATGTTCATCTGTAGCGTTTGTAACACCTCCATCGCAGCGCTGAGCTGGCCCTTACCACCATCAATAATGATCAAATCAGGTATCGCCCATTCATGTGCCAATTGTTCAGAGGTATTTGCTGGTGCAAGCGTCCCCTCATCGTGCAGTTCATCCTCATTTTCGGCATGGATGATATCCTGTATGTCTGCTGTATCAGCATTTATGATGCTAGCTGAGGCGGTGGCTCCTGCTATCTTACGGAAGCGGCGACGTAGTACTTCTTGGTGGCTTGCAAAATCATTGGCCCCTGCAACCGTTTTGATTTTGAAACGACGGTATTCGCTATTCTTGGGACGCCCCCCCTCGAAGACAACCATGGCACCAACTGAGTTTGTGCCTTGCGTATTCGAGATGTCATAGCATTCAATACGCTGTGGCGGGGCCACTAGATTGAGCGCGTCTTGTAGTTCTTCCAATGCCAGCTGTGTTTTCTGGCTATCGGTCAACCACTTGATACGCTGCTGCTCTAGGATCTCCTGGGCATTTTGCTTGACCATCTCAATGAGGCGAACTTTCTCACCGCGTCTGGGTACAGAGATGGTGACAGTAGCACTGCCATCCACGATTGTCCCTTTGCGCTTCTCTTTGAGCCAGCTCTGAAGCACGGGCCGATCGTCTGGTTCTACCTCAACGAGAATTTCTGCCGGAATATGGGGCGCATGCTCATAGAATTGCTGCAAGAAGGAGGTCATGACCTCGCCAGGGCTACTGTCGCGGGTGCCTTGCAGGATAAAGTATTCTCGACCAACGAGCTTACCACTGCGGAAGAAGAAGGCCAGGGCGCATGTTTCATCGTCACCACTAGCCAGTGCGATCACATCCTGATCGTCCTGCCCTTCTGTATTGATGATGCGCTGCTTCTCCAGTATACGCTCAACCGCCTTGATGCGGTCACGAATGCGTGCGGCCTCTTCAAAGTTCAGTTCCTCGGCTGCCTGTTCCATCTTTTGCTGGAGTCTCTTGAGTACTTCGTCGTGTTTTCCTTCGAGGAAGAGGATGACCTGCTGAATGACGGCATCATATTCCTCGCGCGAGGCATAGGCAACACATGGAGCGATACAGCGATGAATGTAATATTGTGTACAGGGCCGCGTCAGCAACTTTTGTTTCCAACCAGCGGGTGGTTCATCAGCGCGTGGTGGTGCCCAACTGGCTGCGTCGTAGCGACAGGTGCGAAATGCAAACAGTTTGTTGAGCAGATCAAGCGTGGCATCGACTGCGCCAGAATTGGTATAAGGACCAAAGTAACGATTCCCGTCGCGCTGAAAACTACGTACCCGATACACACGCGGAAAATCTTCAGTGAGTGCAACTTTGATATAAGGGTAATTCTTATCATCACGTAGTAATACATTATATTTCGGACGATACTGCTTAATATAATTGCTCTCCAGCACGAGTGCCTCGACCTCATTTTTCACGACAAGAAACTCGATATCATCTATCTGTGAGACCATGACACGGTTCTTGGGACTGAGATCGGTCGCTTCCTGAAAATAGGAACGTACACGGCTATAGAGCGAAATGGCCTTCCCCACGTACAAGATAGTGCCCTGAGCATCTTTCATCAAATAGATACCTGGCTTGTGGGGTAGGGAATTAAGCACTGACTGAATTTTCTCGTTCATCATGCGTGTGAAAAATCCTGGCTATGGGACTGAAGCTCTTTGTTCTCTCGCTTTTGTGATATGGCCCTATTATATCGCTTGGCATATGAGCTGTCGATAGTATGAGACACTTGCAAGTTATCCTTTTGGGGGATAGTAGCTTGCCAAGTAGTGACAAATTTCAGCGCAATAGTGTGCAATAAAAACCCATAATAAATGAAATGACGTGTCAAAATAGGTCTCATTGACACAACCAATAGCATAATGCGTAGCAGTCCTAGAGGCGAATCTATAGGACCCCATGGGAATGCACCAGCTCTGCATCAGATATACAGGCTCTATTGACAAAGTTGGGGTGTGTTCGTTACAGTAGGGGCGGTACAATGTGCTGATCGATTAAGGTTAATGTTGTAGGTTCTTTATTAGGAGGGACGGTCGCTCATGGGGATGTGTTTGGATGTAGAGAGCTGTGGCTCTGAGAGCAGAGAAAAGGCTCGTTTCTGTACGCACTGTGGCATCCCGCAGCGGGGAACGTTTTTGCGAGATCGCTATAAGATAGAGCATTTGATTAGTAAGGATCGCAATACGGTGACGTTAGGTGCACTTGATAGGTATGTCGGGGTGCCTGTGACGGTACGTGCGCTGATTCCCAGGGAAAGCAGCACGCAAAAACGTGAAGAATTTTTACAAGATGCAGAATTGGCGGCTTCACTGTCGTCGCTAGTTGATGAACCTAGTAGTATCCGTGTGGTCGATTATGGACAGGATGGGCCTATTGCCTTCCTGGTGAAGTCGCAGTACCCGAAAGAGTATCGTACAGGCTCTGTTCCTGTACCTCATAGGAGTGCCCACATAGAAGGAGACGTTCTGCGGTCTAGCGAGCCGTCATTTGTGGATCTGGGTGATGAAGAAGGCCCTTCTACACAGTCGAGAGTGGCGGTAGTTCCAGGCAGTACACGGGTTGTAGCGCAGCAAGCGGGCAAGACAGATGCACTCTTGCCTCTAACACGCGATTGGTTAGGTGAGGGGAACCGCGCCTACGAACAGGGAGATTATGAAGAGGCTTTGCATGCGTATGATGCTGCAACTGCTTATGATGTTGTTTCAGTTGACGCTTGGAGTGGTAAGGGAGCGGCATTGCTGTGCTTGGGCCGTGCTGAAGAGGCCCTACTTGCTTATGATCATGCCATCTCCTTGTGCCCGAATGATCCAGAACTATGGACTTCGCGTGCGAATGTCCAACGTGAACTCAAGTACTTTGAGGAAGAGCTGTATTGCTATGATCAGGCATTAGCCTACGATCCAAATTATCTGTATGCGTGGAGTGGGCGAGGCATGGCCTTAGCCGAGCAGAATCGCCCTGAAGAGGCCCTTGCTGCCTTTGATAAAGCCTTGGTACTTGATCCCAAGCAGCGTGTGGTGTGGCAGGCCATGGGCGATACGCTCTATAGCCTGCACCGTTATGAGGAGGCTTTGATCGCTGTTGATCGCGCGCTCGCATTAGACGGTAGTCAGGCTGCATTATGGGATACCAAAGGCAATATATTGCGGCGTTTGAAGCAAGTAGAAGAAGCCTTGCTTTTGCATCAGAAAGCTATACAATTAGAACCAACTAACGCAATGTTATGGTTTGATAGAGGCAATGACCTGCGCGAATTGCATCGTTATGCTGAAGCCTTGGCTGACTATGATCACGCGTTAATGTATGATCCAACAATGGCTGGGACGTGGTATAATCGAGGAAATGTGCTGGCCGCATTGCGTATGTATGAGGATGCGCTGGAATCGTATGGCCAAGCCCTGAAGTATGACGATGGGCTAACTTCGGCATGGTACAATAAAGGCAGCCTATTGCATGAACTCCAGCGCTATGAAGAGGCATTGGTGGCCTTTGATTGGGCGCTAGCCGTTGATGTCCATCATATCGCCGCTTGGAATAATAAAGGCTTGTCTCTTTTTGCCCTTGGTCGGTTGGATGAGGCTTTGGCTGCGTTGGAGCAGGCGACCTCCTTTGCGCCTGAAGAGCCTGATGCCTGGTACAATAAGGCTGTAGTGTTGGAGAAGTTGGGCAGAAAGCAGGAAGCGCTTTCGTATCGGGAGTGGGCAGCTTCTTTAGAAGAAGAAGCAACAGCGTAGTTGAGAGTGTGTAAACAGCTTACAAGGAAGCTTCCGTGATAATGGCTCCTGAGTATCTCAAGGAGCTAGCGCGACTTTTGTGATCATAGAGCTATGTTATTGAAATGTCAAATGACTCGGAGGAGGGAATGCGACGATGCGCCGATCTGGTTGACTGCGGATACGACAACCGGGATAGTGATTTGTTTTGTCGAGCATGTGCATTGCCATTACTAAACACAGCACTGGCGGGAAGGTATATCGTCGAGGCACTGCTGAGTAAAGGCGGCTATGCAGTGGTCTTCCGTGGGGTAGACCGCAATCTCACACGTCATATCGCCATTAAAGTACTCCTGCCGAGCAAAACAACGCCTGGCGAACAGGAACACTTCTTGCGAGAAGCGCGCATTGCAGCTACATTAGATCACTCTAACATTGCCCCAGTGCTTGATTACGGTAAGGATGGTTCCAGTGTCTTTTTGGTGATGCCCTTATACACAGCTGGTTCATTACGAACACGATTAGCGCACGTCAATGGTCCAATGCCTCTACAAGAGGGTATTCATAATTTTCGCCAACTTGCGCATGCACTCCATTATGCCCATACTCGTCCTCGCCCTGTGATCCATCGTGATATTAAGCCTGAAAATATTTTGATCCATCAAGAAGATTATCGTCTCGTCATCACTGACTTTGGCATTGCGCGTTCATTGGAGCCAGGTACACGTGTTGGGAAGACGGTGACTGTCCGTGGCACGGTTGGCTATATGGCACCGGAGCAGACCAGTGGTGTGGTGGACCCGCGTAGTGATCAGTACGGTAGTGCTATCGTGTTGTACGAAATGCTTACAGGCTATCATCCGCTTGATCCACTCAGTGGCGGGGTCCCTCCTGTTTCGTCACTCAATAATGAGTTACCGCCTACTGTAGACGGTGTGGTTGCGCGTGCTCTGGCTCCGCGACCGGAGGAGCGCTTCGCCGACATGCAAGAATTCTATTATGCCTTCGATCTTGCTTCTCGTGCCGGTGTCAAACTGCGTATAGCTACGCCAAGCCCTCCTGCGGAAAATCATGGTCGGGTGGTCATAAATATGCGAGCACTGACGAATCCCTCTATCACAAGTTTGTCAACAAGTACTAGCAAAAACGGTGCAGTGAATCATCATGCTGCGCCGCGCACTACCAGTGGCCTACGCGAGAAATGCCGCGAGGGAGATCAGTATCTCAAGCAGCAGCAATATTCTCAGGCATTACAAGCATATGAAGAGGCTTTGCGCATAGACCCACGCAATTTCTACGCTTGGAACGGCAAAGGGACGGCTTTATATAACCAAGGCAACTATCGTAAGGCGTTAGAGGCATATCAGCGGGCTACTGAAATTGACCCAGATAGTGCTGTGGTATGGGTAAGTGCGGGCTTAGTGTTGATTCGTTTGCAGCGCTATCAGCAAGCGCTGGTCCATTTTGAAAGAGCGTTAGCTATTGATCCACACTATGTAGCGGCGTGGAATGGGAAGGCTGATGCGCAGCTCGATATGAATATGCCGGAAGCGGCGCATAGTTCTTATGAGCGGGCATTAGCCATTGATCCCAAAAGTTTTCAAGCCTGGAATGGTCTAGGTAATGCGCGTTCTTGTTTGCAGGATTTCGCTGGGGCAGTTGAC
Organism: Chloroflexota bacterium; assembly: GCA_005879655.1. The sequence goes on from VBJK01000087.1 coordinate 34,378, forward strand.
GTGTATACTCGTGCGCTCTTAATTAATTCACGTAGTGCTGTTGCCTGGTGCAATAAAGCAGAGGCTTTGATACGCCTTGGTCACAATCGTGCCGCATTGGATGCGCTCAATGAAGCGACCGAGATGGATAGAGGATATACACGAGCTTGGTTGCTCAAGGCTGATGTATATGAGGCGCTGGGTAATGCTCAAGAGGCACAGAAGGCTCGCAGGCGTGCGCGTCCGTGGGGATTGAAGAACTAATGAGCCAGGAAGCAGTGCACTTCCTGGCTCTAGCAGGTCTAATGCAGTTGTCCTAATAGCAACATCGTAAGCAGCATACCGAGTGCTAAGAACAATAGGGAAATCAAACTGAGAATTATTCCGCTCATCATCGCTGATTGTTGGAAGAGTGATAGTGGTATTGTTCTGTTAGGTAAGCCTGCTGTGACAAGACTGGCGATAGCGAGGTGGCGATCACCTCTCTTATCCTCTTTTAATGCCGAGATGAGAGTTTGTTGACGAGTAGGTGGATGTTGCATGGTGGTGACTTGTGCGGTTGTTGTCGCTAGCAAGCGCGTTAGTTGGGGGTTGCGTGTAGGAACTGTGACTTTTTCCATCATGGGGATGAGTAATGTGCTTAACTCTCGCTGTGGCAGTGTCATGAAGCCTTTTGGTTCTTTCGTCGTCTCACGAATTTTTTCGACCTGATAGCCTTGTTTTTGTGGTGACTGCCTGTTGGCTAATAATTCCTGCAAAGTTGTGTTATAAGCCTGTGCAAATTCCATAATGCTTGAGTAGCGTTGCTCCGGTTTTTTTGCAAGTGCCCGTAAAAAAACATCATCTAATGCTGTTGGTAAAGCAGGATTATAAACGCTGGGAGGCGTTGGTGGCGTGTGATGATGGTGGTGCAACAATTGTGCCGCAGTACCCTCAAAAACTGCTCTCCCCGTCATCAACTGATAGATCATTACGGCCAGGGCGTATTGGTCGGCGGCAGGTCCGACATGAACGGAGCTTGCCTGGGTTGGATCATCAAATTGTTCAGGGGCCATATAGAGTGGAGTACCGACCGAGCGGTGGAGCGAACGTCCATGCCGATAAAACGCCGCTAAACCAAAGTCTGCTAGCAAGAGTGTAGGACGACCATACGGAAAAATGCGCGTCAGAGAGTTGGGCTGTTGTCCGCTTTTCGCTGTGTTGCGTTCGACGCGGATCAAAAAATTGGTTGGCTTGATATCACGATGGATAATGCCATGGTCGTGAGCGTATTGTAGGGCGGTTGCGGCCTGAAGAAGATAATAGCCCGCCTCTTCAGCGGCAATAGGCCAGCCAAAACCGAATTGCTGGGTGCGTTTCTGCAACCAGTTCCACAGAGAACCCTCTGAGAGATATGGCATAACCAGGTACGTAATCGGTGAACCATCTGGTTCTAGCGTTTCCTCGCCAAAGTGGTACAGCGGTAAAATATTTTCATGATCTAATTCTGCAACAGCGCGTGCTTCGCGCACGAAACGTTCAGCGGCTTGTTTTCCTTCTGGGGTGTTAGGGATGGCACGCAGGTCTCCGCAGACAACTTTAATTGCGACCTTGCGTCCAATGCGTGCATGCTGAGCTAAATAGATATCACCCATACCACCATTCTCGATGAGGCGTACGAGACGGTACCCTCCAAGAATCTTCCCCACCAACATATTCATCAAACAAATCCCTTAAAATAAGAGGCAAGAGCAGATAAGCGAACGTAGCTTCTCTCCGCCTCCTTAGCACGATACATTTTTCTACAAAATATTATACAGCAAATCCCGAAAATGAAAAGACGCAATAAGAAAAATAGGTGAGTTGTCGATGTTTACCATGGTCTTGTACACCCTTGACAAACGTTGACGACTCGCCCTGTATTATTGTCCTAGTTGACGCAACGTATCGTAGGCTGCTGCTGCAAGTTCTGGACGCGTCTCCATAAGATTGCGCAACGACGAGATGGCATTGATATCTCGATACTGCAAGACCTGTTGGTTGGCGGCACGGATAACCGTATCTTTTGGGTCGTTGAGGGCCTCTCTTGCGGCTAGGCGGCTACGCGGATCTTCTCCTGTTGGGTCCATACGCCTGATTGCTTCTAGCGCCTGTGTGCGTACATATGGATCGAAATCTTGGGCCGCGCGCAGTACGAGATCGAGTGCAGAGCGATCTGCTAGCTGACCATATGCACGCGCTACAGCGGCATAGATGATGCTCCCTGGAATATCTGTATCTCCTGTCGGCAAATTGTCGCGCCGTTTTGCTTGGTTCTTGCGTCGCTCTATATCTACGGTACGCAACAGAAGCTGCTGGAGCAGTTGGCTGGCACGGCGGTCGCCCAGCTGTCCCAGGGTATCGCAAACTGCACCCAGGGTCAGTGCTTGTGCCTGGCCGGTGAGTGTTGTAATGGATGAAAGATATTGCATGAGAGGTGCTGTTGCGCGCGGTTCATGCAGTTCGCCAATAGCTTTCACCGTGAGGGGTAAAGCCTCTTCATTACGTTCAGAGAGCGCTGTCAAGAGGACATCGCGACCGGGACCTGCCATCCAGCGTTCAACTTCGGGCATCATTGGTAAACAATTGTAGATGGCTTCTACGATCCGCGTATCCTTCAACTCAGCGCGCGATATGCTACTCCAGTAGCGTCCCAGGAAAGTGGCAAGTCGATGTACAGCAACGGTATTTTGCCACATAGGATGGCTGCGTGCACCAGTAAACAATGCCTCGGCTAGCAGAGGAAGTTTCTGCTCGAAGACAATGGGTAGCGTTAGTACTTCACCTTTTGGTGGATGGATAGCGTCTTGTAGGATCGCGCTAAAAACGAGGGCTGCTTGCTGTGTCAGACGTTGATTGATTGTGCTTGAGCCTCTTAGATAGCGCTCTAAAGGGATGGTGCGATAGACAGGAACGGAGATATAGCTTTCCAGGCCGGGGACACGTTCGAGACCACTGGCAAGTACAAGATCATAGAATTCTTCCAGTTTCAAACTAAGGATGGCCTCAACGATATCGACTTTGGCCCAGCCCTCTGCATCCTTGAGCGCGCTCACCAACGTTCGTAGCGCCAGGGTTGTTCCCAGCATGGCCAGGGATTGTGCTGCGTACATCGAAGTATTGGGGTCAACGCTGAGCCTGCCTAGTAGCTGAACATTGTTAGTTAAGTTCCTGTTATCTGCGCCTCCTTTAGCGAAGCCTAGCACTTTTTGCTGGCTTGGCTCATACGATTTATAATAACCCAACATAAGGATCGCAAAACGCCTAGCGCATCCTTGTGGTGTTTCTGCGGGATTTGCATTATGTGGGAGGCCAGCCGGATCACCTTGTTCAATGATGTGTTGCCAGACGGGCGTGAGATTACCAGCGCGGTCTATCTCCAACAGGAAGGGGAGCAGGATTGGTCTCCATTGTTGCACAGAACCGACATTGAGCAGAGGAACCATCTGCTCTGCAATCTTATCTACAGGCATCCCTTCCCAGCGTAAGCTGGTCAGGAGTCTAGTAATAGTAGGGCGTAGCGTGACCAGTTGTTCTTTTATCTCAGGCGCATCTGCATCGAGTTCGGGAAAGGCGCGTCGTGCTGCCAGATGCTCGATGGTACCAACGCGCTGCGTGTGCGGAGGGGAAGGTGGTGCCACAGGTTTGGCTTCAGCGGATGGTGTGGTAGAAGTGGGGGCTTCGTCGGGTTGTTCCTTCTCTGCAATATGCAGAAAGCCTGGGTTACGCTCCGTTATTTCATCACTCTGTAGGTCGGGCAACCCCAAGGCTCCATTGTCAGTATCTGTATCAGGCATGCATACCCTCTCGATCATAGAATTTTATTATCGATATTCAATCAACCTTGATCAGGCGATAAAAGCAGTGTGTTGGACGATACTGGCTCATTGTACTGCTCATGACCGTAATGGTCAAGGGATATGAGGCGTATCTGCTAAAGATTGACACAGCCTGCTTGTTGGAGAAGCTAGCTATACTAAAAAAGAACTTAACCTATTTCCCTGAACTTATTGTGTGGTGGAGGTGTACGATGTCACCAGAAGCTTATTTACAGAGTATAGCCAAGCAGGCTCGTGCGCTACTGGAGTGTTCAAGCGTCAGTCTTTGCTTGTTGGGTGCTGCTGGATATTGCTCTCACCCACTACTGGGCCAATTTCTCTCCTCTTATCAGAACAAGACACCCTTGCATTACGGAACGGTCCTCGATGCTGCTTTCTTCTCCTGTGAGCCTGTTGCGGCGCTCTGCGATAGCGGGCTACCAAGAAATGATGAGTATTGCGATTGCCCCGCTAGAGGGACCAAAAAGGCTACTTGGTTTATTAATCTTCATGGATACGCGAGCACAGGCATTTTTATACGGAGAATGCTTACTTATTGAACAGTACCGGCTATTAGTTAGTAAAAATGTAGAGCAAGCTTTGCAAGCTATGATAGTAACAGAGGCTAGTGCTACAAGGCATGAGATTGTTACAGATGTACAGGAACAGAGTGAGTTTATTGCTCTCGTCAGTCACGAGTTGCGTACGCCTCTCACGGACATCAGGGGCTACGCCGAGCTATTGCAAGCATATGCGGTCTCGGATCAGGAGATGCATCGGCCAGCAGGTATTATGGAGATGACAGCGGAGCGGCAACAGCAGTATCTCAATGTAATTGTTGAGCAAACGAATCATCTGGAAGTATTGATCAGTGATTTGCTTGACGTATCGAGGTTGTGCTCGCGTCGTCTGGCCCTTCGGCATAGCTGGATAGATATAGGGGAATTGTGTCAACGTATAGCACAGATCATGCAAGATAAGATTGAACGGCAGCAACCGGGGTATTATCGTATCTCTTGTAAGAGAGAAATTGATTTACCGCTAGCATGGGCTGATCCGCATCGGGTACAGCAAGTGCTGATCAATCTGCTGGAAAATGCAGTAAAGTACTCGCCTGATGGCGGCGTGATTCAGATTCAGGTATCCACTGTTAGCTTATGCGCGCGGCGGATGCTCTGTGTGGCCGTAAGTGATCAAGGTATTGGTGTTCCCTCTCAGCAACAGCTCTCATTATTTCAATTATTTACGCGGCTAGGCCATCCAAGTGCTGGTTAGATTAGCGGTACCGGCTTAGGTCTTTATATCTCAAGAACACTGGTAGAAGCCATGAATGGTCGTGTTACATTGCAAAGTTGTGAAGGTGAAGGCACACGTGTTACATTCACGTTACCAACCTTTTGTCACGCAACATGACACAGCGCCTTAGCCAATAAGAAATAGCCCGGAAATACTAATGCTTGGTACGATACTTGTTACAAATTGTGGGAGTGATGCAAGCATTCCTCCTCTTTTGAGCGTATAACGCTATATTGCTCGCACATTTTCCTTAGAAATTGCTGAGCAGAGCTTAAAGAAAGCTGAAAGTTATCGAATAAAGCTTGTGCTTATTGGCGTGGCCTGCTATGCTTTAAGTAGTGATGGTCATTTCTGCTTGATGTTGAAGCAAGGTTATCACGTATAGAGAACGTTTCGGCAATGATCACTGGACCTTTGTGCATATTTTCTCCATGGGAGCTTCCTTTAGGGTAGCTAGTTGGGAGCGAGAGTGGTTTTCTTGCTGGTACAGTAACGACGGATAGTCATCATCGGGTTTGAGGAAGTTTGCAAAAGGGACAGATTTTTGGGTGTCTCATCTGTATCTAAACTGTCTGATGAGACGTGTTTACTATAGAGTTATTCATAACTCGGCTCTATCTCGTGACAGGTACTTAGAAGAGGTCACCTTTTGTGGAGTAGAGTTGGGAGCGAGAGTGCTCCTTGATACTCTGAAGCTGTTGCTCGATTGCAAAGTCAGAAGTTCTTAGAAGAGGAGAAAGTTCATGGAAACACAAAAAGGTCGCGGTCGTGGTTTCGCATCGATGAGTCCTGAGAAGAAGCGCGAAATTGCCAGCAAGGGTGGTAAGGCTGCTCATGCTTTGGGCACAGCGCACAAATGGACTAGTGAAGAAGCCCAGGCAGCTGGGCGCAAAGGTGGGTCGATTAGCCGCCGTCGCTCAAAGTATAATGTCCAGGCGTAAGAGTTTTGTGGTGAACATAAAGAGGCTGACAGCGTGGTCGGCCTCTTTACATGTCAATTGATTTTGCATTAGGGTAGAACCATATACTGAGTGGGGTTCAACCAGATATTGTTCGCCAGGACCATAAAGTGTAGATGTGGACCAGTAGAAGCTCCGGTGCTTCCTTCATAGCCGATAAGTTGCCCTTTCATAACGTTCTGACCAGCTTTAACGATATAACTGGCCATGTGTCCATAAATAGTGGCGACGTAGTGTCCGTGATTAATTTTTACAGACCAGCCTAGCCCTGACCAGTCCCAACCAACCCAGATCACTTGCCCACTATCGGTGGCTGTAATTGGCGTACCGAGTGGAGCGGCCAGATCGATGCCTGAGTGAGGTTTAACACAGCCACACCAGGTTTGATATTCTGGGTTGGCAAAGACCTGCGTGACGGTTGCCCCAACAATGGGCCGTTGCATCTGTTCTGTGCCCATCAAGCCGCTAGCTGTCACTGCTGTTGCACATATTCCCCAGATATCTGTACCACCACAGTAGCCATTGTTGGTAAGCAATGCAGGAGTGGGTGTAGGAGGAAGCTCGTGTTGTCTGAGGCCGAATGAAGTCTGTGAGCCTGGCGCAAAGATATTCTGGAAAACCTGTGTGATACCTCCCTGCTGTTGGCCTAAGCCTAGAGGTGAGACAAACAACAATGTCAGTACAATCATGATCATACTGCTGATAAGGGCCGTGATAAACACGACAGGGTGTCGCTGGGGTATTGGTCCCTGTACAGTCACACGCGGTCGTTTCTCTGTTGCTGGAATCACGGTCGGCAACTTCGTCGTAGTATTAGGTTGACTGACATGCAGTTGTCTGGTAATACGGGGAGCTTGATCCGTCAGTGGCCCGGTAATAATGGGCGCTGGAAGCTTCTGGGTCGTGACGGAACCAGTTGACTTTTGCTGACGGTGTGGCTCTGTTACATCCTGGTTATTAGAAAGCGACATTACTCGATCCTCCTCACTTGTTCGCCTGAAAAATTGCTGCACGGTTTGTGCGCTAGACAAACTTTACTCTATATGAGAAAACCTTTTTTAGCCAGACAATTCGTATGAATATAGTGAGAATGGGCTAGTAGTACATTTGCATCTTCACCTACTAATGCTCAGCTTTCTTTAGAAAGGTAGAAACTTATGAGATATGGACTAGAGACGTGGGGTTTGTGGAATGATCGGCAGACGGAGATTGGTACGAAATAAGATATTGACATAGATGATTACTACAACTATTGCGTGATACTAATAAGGTGAACCCAAGCAAGGCAGTTACCTCCATCGCTTGAGTTCACCCCTATTGTTAGCATCACATTAATTGCGCGTGCTTGCCCGCTACAATCCTCTTCTAGCGCTTACTAGTATTGAGTTCTACACGCCGCAGAATAAGATAAGCGATAGCCGCAATGACAACACCCAACTCGAAACCAATATCCATACCGTAGGGAGGATTGAATAAGCCCGCAATAGGACCTACCACTGGAATAGGTGGTTTACTGGCACTCACTACAATGACCTGAGAAATGCCCAGGCCAGCACCGATGAGGCCCAGCACCATTGAAACAAGAGCAGCCCAGCCCAGAGGTAGCTTGCTTCTCGTATTCCAATCATCTACATTGTACTCACGACCAGTAAGCCACGAGCAGCAAGAAACTCTCAAGCGTCTGGTTGAAGTTCTGCGCAAGGGCTAGCGCAATAAGAATATAGACGACCGCACCAATGAGTGTCCACACGGCACGATTAATATGCTGGAATGCCTTACCAAGTACCTGCATCGACAAGCCGAGGCTATAGTCATTAGGAATGTTGTTAGCAATAACACTCAAAGCGAGTAGTACCAGCAAGAACAAGCCGAAACCACCGAGCGGCTTCAGAACAGCACCAAGCAGCTCACCACCAGCTCCCTTGTATCCAGTGGACCAGGACATGCCTAGGATTTCCAACAGGATACAGGGAATAGCAACCCCCAGAAAGGTGAGCCAGAAAATGCGGCTACTCGGAGTGTCTTCCGGTTGATTGACGTTGTAGTCAGCGGCATAAGAACTCCAACCAGTAGCGAAACCGTAGATGGCTCCTCCAAAGGAGACGAAACCCGCTAACCAGGCAATGCCGGAAGCAGTAGGCGCAATGATGGAGACGTGTGGGCCAGCAATCACTGCCATAATCAGAAAGATAATAGCCATCGGCATCCAAGCATAGCGCTCGTATCTATGTACGTATTTGTAACCATAGATACTTACGGCGGTCGTCAAGATGGCGATAATAAGGATACCCAACCAGCGCGGTACGGCACCATTGCTCAAACTTTCTACGATCTGACCTCCAACAATAACATTAACCGCCGACCAGCCTATACAAGCCGCGACATTAAAGAGAGCCATGACGATGCCACCAACCCAACCGAAGGAAAAGCGCGAAATGGTCATCTGGCGTAGACCGAGCTTGGGACCAAGTGTGGAGAAGAATGCGACTGGGAGAACTCCAAGAACATTAAAAATGATAATTGCGGCTACACTATCCCAAAAGCCAAGACGGAATATTGGAACAGCGATTGCTCCCAACGCAACGGTTGAGATAACCAGATTAGCGGAAAGCCACATGGTGAAGTTGTCGAAGATACGTACGTGGGTACGTGTTTGTGGTGCGACACGTTCAATACCATGTGTTTCAATACCCTTTTCCTCGGTGGAGATCGTAACGGTGTCTGAAGCCATGAAAGTGGTTCCTCCTAAGTTTTTCCATTTGGTGAAAAACTACTGTTACATGTCTCTGATCCCTTGAAGGGCCACCCTATGTATTAACTATGACATTATATAGTATATGACAAACGGGCACAAAATAGAAGCCATTTTCCTCTAAACCGTGTATCTCCTTGAGAAACTTTGCTCTGGATTTATGAAATATGCAGCCGTATCAAGCGGCACCATCGCTCGATACGGCTGCATATTTTCTGTATGTGTTGTTTAGTTGAATGCCTTGAATCCTACAGCAATTGCAGAATGTGAGTTTTGCTTATAGCTTGCTTATCTGGTCCACACAGCTGAATATACTTATATGTGAGGAGTGTTCGTAGTGCTGTTTTGATCTCGTGCATATTCATCTGTGTCAGCTTCGCTAGCTCTGCAACATTGCGGCGTCCATTAATAGCGAGATAGAGACGACGTGCCAGCTTATTGGTGAGAAGCTTCGTAGTGTTGCTGGCGGAAGTGGCCTGCTGGAGGTGATTGTTGCTGGTCTGTGTATAGCAGGGAATCAACTCGGCTAATAGCGGTAGGGATCGATTTTTCAGCGGCTGTGTGATGACTGCTGGAAGCTGCGCTGGGGTCGCTGGTGACAGCAAGCCCCGGCGTTTGGCGCGGAAAATAGCCTGCTCCAGGATATACCTGAATGTAGTAATAAGCCTTGGCTGTGGTTGATGCTGGAAGTAGAGGGCTATGGCCATGGTCAGTGGCGTCATCACCTCGTCGCCAGTCGTATTATTGTGTGCTGGTGGCAGTAGTACGTTGTGGTTCAGGTAATAACAGCCCCAATAGTTGAGACTATTAGCTGTCAGTAGCTCTGCGTGTTGTGGTGAGAACACATTGGTGACTGGACGAGGCATAACCCCTCGTTTCGCTTGTATCACCCGTTCAGCCAGAACTGCTCCCTGCGTATTCGCGACGACATAGGGTTCCAATAAGGAATTCTGGCGCACCATGGTACGCAACTCTGGTGATTGTGCACCAAGAAAGTGTTCCTGCGTGACCCAGAACTGAATAACTTGAATGTTTAGACGCTTCACGAAGATCTGTGACAACCATAAGAATAGTTCATCGACGTGTCCCATATGCTCTATCTGCTGTATTAATTGAGAAATGACGATGAGCTGATGATTGCCCATACTTGGTTGACTAGGTTGCGTTAACAGGAGTTCGCTGCTTTCCACTATGGCCTCCTCAATCACATCTCTTCTATCTCTGCTGGGTGATCCTGCTTCTGATCCTAATACACAGACCAAAAAAGGATAAAGATGAAGAGCACCAACTAAATAGTAACACGTAAGTATATATAGCACTAGAATTTAAATATAACAGATTTTGTCTGCAATATCTATTAAATTCTGTCAGAAGTTATTAAGGTGTTATTAAAATGTTATTGATCTATTATAAACTGTCCAGCTTATTTATTGATCAGATTAGAAAGGCAAGGTGAAGTGGCACCCGTCTGTCTCGTGAGGGTTCTCCCCTGGCGGGGTTTGGGATGTCCCCAAATACCTTTTTTTCCTCGCGCCAGCCGCAAGGCTGGCGCGAAAGAGATGAAAAGTGGGGAGACCCCAGACCCCCCAAAGGGGCTTGCTGCCCCTTTGAACCCCGCTTTTGCGCGCTTAAGTTGACGACTATGGGGCACTCATAAAGGATGCCTTGGGGGAGGAGAACTTATTTAACCAGCGAGGCTAAACGTCGTACGCCTTCTTCGATTTCTGCGGGCGTGAGGGCGCAGAAGGGGAGGCGGACGAAACGTGTACCCAGGTTGCTGATATCCTCATGCTCGTCTAGAGGATCGGCGAAAAAGGCTTTGCCATCCGTCAGTACGATGCCAGCCTCTTTGGCGTGTGTCAGTAGATTACTGTCATCACCCTGTGCTGGTAGCGTCACACTGACGAAGAAACCACCTTCGGGTGCAGCGAACGAGATATTGGGCAGGTGAGTTTTGAGGGCTGTGATCATGGTCTGGAGACGTGGAGCATAAAGTTGCTTCAGGCTTGCCAGATTAGAGGCGAAATAACCGCGTTGATGGAACTCGTAGACCGCCCCTTGCGCCGGTAGTACGGGCATAAGAATGGTCTCCTCTGCCAGGCTCGTCAATTGCTTCACCAGATCACGTGGACCGATCAAATAGCCTGTGCGTAGTCCTGGACTGATGAGCTTGCTGAAGGAGCTGACCGTGACGGTGTGGTCTGGATTTAAATCTCGCAGTAATGGTAATGATGCTCCGCTATAGCGCAGGGTGCGATATGGGACATCCTCGACTAGCCAGAAATTGTAGCGGGTGGCGAGATCGGCCAATGCCTGTCTTTTGGCAGCTGACGTGGTAACACCCGCAGGATTCTGAAAGTCAGGAACGAGATACATGAAGACAGGCACCTGCTTAGCGAGCGCTTTTTCTAGTGCGGCTATATTCACACCATCGTGATCTAACGGGATACCAAGTACTTTTGCGCCACGGCGGCGGAAGGTCTTGATGGCGCGATCATAACTTGGCTGTTCGACAAATACCACATCGCCAGCTTTGATCGTCAGGCCAGATAACAAATCCTGTAAATGGAGCGAACCATTACCCACAAGTACCTGATCGGGGGAGACGCTATATTGCTCCGCTAGCAATTTGCGTAACGGGAGATACCCTCCGTTATGCCCATACTGGAGGACCGCTTTAGCGTCTGGACCTTCCAGCACGGCCTGCATACATTCGCTGATCAGTTTGTTGGGCAGAGCCTCTAAGGCGGGGACGCCCCTGGTGAAAAAGATCTGTTCGCTACTAACTTGAGTTGAACTCTGCATATCTTAAGATACCTCCTTGTATGTGGTCAATGGTCATGAACTTTTTAAGAATGGAGAAGCACAATCTTCCCTTGTGGTTCCCCTGAAGCCAGGAGACGATGCGCTTGCGCCGCTTGCTCGATAGGGAATGTTTTGGCGATCATTGGCGTGATAACTTTTTCGGCAATCAGTTGCATGATTTGCTGCTCACTCGCAGTCGAAGCTTGGACTATACCACCACCAGTGATTGATACACGCTTGAGTCGCCAAGCTTGCGTATCGACGGTCGCTTGCTGACCACCGAGATTGCCAACCAGAATAATGCGACCATACGGTGCACACGCATCGATGCTCGCTTGAAGATTGCCGCTGACTAATTCGATCACCAGATTGACACCGCCCTTCTCTTGCAGCGTCTTGCCGAGATCTTGTTGCCGATAATTAATCACCTCGTCAGCGCCAAGCTTACGCAGTGTCTCAGCGCGTTCGTCATTGCTGGCTGTTGTGGCAACCCATGCCCCAAAATGCTTTGCTAATTGAATGGCAAGCGTGCCAACACCACTGGAACCAGCCCAGATGAGTACGCGTTCACCAGCTTGCAGATGCCCCAGGTCGAACAGGCTGCTCCATGCTGTGGATGCCGCCAGACCTGCTGCAACGGCCTGCTCAAAGCTCACGCCAGCTGGTATGCGTACCAGATCTGTAGCGGGGACGGCTATGTTGCTGGCGTAACCTCCGCCGCCCTTAGCTGTTAGCGCGTGTGTAGTGAGAACGTGTTCTCCTGCACGGAAATCATGTGCATCATGGACGACGATCCCGGCTGCCTCAAGACCAGGTGTAAATGGCAGCTTGCCTACTGGTCGGCTCCCATTGCGTTGGAAGAGATCGAGGCGATTAACGGTTGTTGCCTTGATCTCTACTAGGACATCTTCCGGTCCTGGTATTGGGTCTGGCGCTTCCTGAAGCTGTAGCACGTCGGGATCGCCATATTGGGCAAATCGTACTGCTTTCATAGTTTCAATCCGTATTCGGGAAAGGAGCTTGAGTGGCCTGTATAGATTGGTTTTGCCTTTGTCTAATGCAGGCTGGCTTTCTTATCTAGCTCTTCGCTGAACGAAGATCCTCAAAATATTGTACATCAGAATTTCTAATGATTGGTATGTTGCTTGAGTACACATTTTGAGCGGGGAGTGAGCCTTTTGTACCTTGTAGCCGATGATGCGCCTGTAGTGCAGCTAACACTCTACTTTCTCATAGTCACATAAAGCGGCCACACAATAGCCAATATCGTCAACGCCGGAATAGTCATTGCACTGGCAACGCCAACGTGCGTGAGCATAATCCCAATAATCACAGGAAAGACCAGACCAGAAGCTCCCGCACTAAAGACGAGCACACTGGAAACAGTATTGACTGCGTGCACGAATCTGCGCGAAGCCAGTGCCATAATGCCTGGGTAGATCGGCCCAAAAAAGAGTCCGGTGAGCAGGCTTGCACTAAAGCTGAGCCAGAGGAGCGTGGGAAAAAACGCTACACAAAGAACACTTAGGCTACCACCAAGGATACTGAGGTAGAGCAACTGATAATCGTTCAAAATGTCGCGCTTGAGTAGCTGAGCGCTCAGGAGCCTGCCTATAGCCAGGCCGAACCAGTATATAGTAGTGGCTGGTGCTGCGAAGGCAAGCGCTAGCTGTGCACTCTGACTGATCGTTGTTGTCACCCAGTTACCGAAGCCAATCTCACCTCCGATGTAGAGAAACATTTGCAATGCCATCAGCCAGAGTCCTCTGTGCATTATGATACGATGCTGAGGCATCTCATTAGGTCGTGTGAGAGCCGTCTCGTAGCTGGCTGTGTGCAATGGTACCACTCTCACACGGGTACTGCTGATCCGCGACCCGTTTTCCCTCTTCGAGAATTGCCTCTTACAGAGTAGTGCACCGGCTAGAAAGGCCCAGGTAGTATTATGGGAGGTCTCAAGTGAGACTGAGAGCAAGAGCGGTCCTACACATGCACCAACACCAAATGAACTGTGGATATAGTTAAGCGTCTCGTTCAATCTCTCTTCAAATGCGATCGCGGCAAGGACATTAATGCTGACATCAATCAAACTATTGCCTATGCCTGAGCAAAGAGACAGTATGAGTAGCATGGCAAAACTCTCGGTCCAAGGGAGCAGAGCGGTTGCCAGACCAAGCGTTGTCAGGCCAGCCATTAAGATGTACTTGGCATGGATACGCTCGCTTAGCTTGCCCACTAGCACGACTCCTATGGTGAAGCCGAGTGATGTTGCCGTAAAGGCCCAACCAATGGTATCCAGACCTACATGGGTATGAGTTGCTAGTAACGTCAGAGCTGGTCCTGGTAACGGGCCAGAGATGCCAGTACCGATATATGCTAGACACAGTGTATAGAAGAGCAGATGCCGTTGTTGTCTGATTTTGTAATACACGATGATAAACCCTTATCAGATAGTAACACGTAAATATTGCTATTGGCGTGGAAAATAGCAAAACATAAAACTAACCTATATAGTACATATCACGGGTAATCATGCCATGCAGTCTTGTTGTGTTCTTGGCCTTGTTGGGGGATGGTTCGGAGGGGCATAATAATTGATGGTAAAAATAGGACAAACCTCTTGAAAATAGAACGAACGTTTTATATAATGAACAGGTACCAAAAAGAATTAGTGGTAAGAAGGTACACAGAGTTTTGAAAACAGAGAACTAGACAGCAGGAGCCCATGAAGCTTGTTACACCACTTACGGTAATTTCTGTCCTGGTAAGGGATCAGGACGAAGCGCTCAAGTTTTATACCGAGAAGCTTGGATTGGAAAAACGGATTGATATCACGTATGGGCCTGGCCTACGTTTGCTGACCGTTGCATCTAAAGGACAACAGCGGCCACAGCTCGCCCTTGCGCAACCAGATATCGCGTTGCATGGTGAAGAGCACGTGAATGAGTTGATAGCCTCTATGAGGCAGGAGGTCTCCTGGATATTTGATACAAAGAATTGTGATGAGACATACAAGATACTCCTCTCAAGGGGAGTCAAGTTTGTGAGCGCTCCTACCAGGCAGTTATATGGTGTGGAGGCGATCTTTGAGGACCCCTATGGCAATACGTTTTCTTTATTGGAAGCTGTGCCTGAGGCTGGTGCACTCTTTATAGGGTTGCGTATTGGAACGGCAGCCTGACGGCCCGAAAAGGAGTCGTAGCAGCGTTATCTAGCTGTTCAGCGATAACTTTCTCTCAAAGAGTAGATGGCATTTGTCAGTCACAGGATCGGGTTAGCTAGTGCAGAAGCAAGAGAGGTATAAGGGGGGGGCCAGGGGGCGAAGCACCCTGGCGGGGTTTGGGGTGTCCCCAAATGCTTCCATTCCCCAAAAGGTTTTGGGATTATGCACTAGCCAGAATTGGGTAACGGATGAGCACTCGTTACCTTCTGGTCTGATAGACCGTTCTTGAACAAGGACTGGCTGTGTAAAATGTATGGCTATCTTTGGAGAAATTTATGGCACAATGTAATCTGGAGGAAGTTCCTGTCGCGTCACATCTGGACCAAGGAGTGCAAGAGAAGCCCTTAGCGGAGCTTCGCTTGCCTAGTTATCGTCCGTATCCCTGGGCTTTTCTCAATAGGATATTCGATATTGTAGATAGTATGACTAATGGACGAGCGGGACTATTACAACGCTTTGCCATGTTTGTGCTGATTGGCGGCTGTGCGGCCTTAGTAAATCTCATAGTGTTCTTTCTGGTATACCATGTGGTAGGGTTGCCCGTTGATGACAGGGTACATAATGTAATTGCATCTATCTTGTCTGCTGAACTCTCTATTCTGGCAAACTTTATTCCTAATGATTATTTCACGTTTAGACATCTAAACGGGCATAATCGTTCATGGAGTGCGCGTTGCTTGCGTTTTCATATTACGGCAATTGGTGGCAGTGTGTTGACCTTTATGATCCAGTTTGGTTTCACCTATGTTGGGCATGTCGTCTCCATTGTCGGGCAAGCTATCGCATTGATTATTGTCTTGTTCTATAATTTCTCGTTTCATCACATCTTTACCTATCGTCATACGAAGCTGGAACCAGCAAGTTCAAGGGCGTGAAAAAGCAGTAGCAAAGAGACTGAAGGGTCTTAGCAGGCACCCATAAAGGACAATACCAGTGAAATAAGCCGCCCGTCCCTCCCCAAGGCACCCACAAGGGATGCCCCTACAATAGTACGAAGCGGCCTGCGAGGGGTGTCCGTACCATTGTAGGGGCATCCTTTATGGGTGCCTTGGCCTCTGCTACTCCCTTGCGTTTAACCCCAGCGGATCAAGCCCAGCTCGTATTTATTTTTAAGCAACGGGTGTGTTGGCACGACACGCACATTGTAAGCGATACTACCGCTATCTTCTGGCTTGAGATTGATGTCATAGCGGTATGAGCCATCCAGTTCGCGTTTCGTATAGTTCATCAGCAAAGTGTTTTGTGGCTGAACCTGTTCATCTTTCACTTCACCGTAGACTAATTCCATAGCAATATCATCTTGGTTCATCCCATCCATACGTACCCAGGCACGTATATCAATGCCTTCGCCCAGACTTAATTGTCCTTCACGGCGTCCATCAACGTACAATTCTAGTATATGCCAACTGCGATAGATACGGTCCTTCCAGACGGCAAGGGTGCGAGCCTGTTGGTAGCGATTTTGAGCAACCTGCTCACCTTGCTGTATTGCTGGAATGTAATAGCGAGTCGTGTAGTCTTTGACCATACGGCGCATACTGAATTGTGGTGCACAGGTGCGAATGGCTTCTTTCATGATACTGATCCAGCGAGAGGGCAGACCGTTGGCATCGCGTTCAAAGAAGGTGGGGATAATCTCGTTTTCTAATGTCTCATAGAGTGAGATGCTATCGGCCTCGGCCTGTGCATTCTGATCATGGTATTCACGTTCTTCACCAATGGCCCAACCATTTTTACCGTTATAGCCCTCTGCCCACCAGCCATCCAGGACGCTACAGTTGGGTTGACCATTTAAGGCTGCTTTCTGACCGCTCGTTCCGCTCGCCTCGTGAGGGCGAATTGGATTATTGAGCCAGAGGTCGGTTCCGGCCACAAGATAACGCGCCATATCGATATCGTAATTCTCCAGCAGGAGAATCTTCCCTTTAAACTTCTCGCTGCGTGAAGCCTCATAAATCTGCCTGATCAATCCTTTACCAGGTTCATCGGCTGGGTGTGCTTTCCCGGCGAAGATAATCTGTACGGGACGTTGTGGGTCGTTTAAAATGCGCTGTAGACGTTCCCCATTGCGGAAAATGAGTGCCGCTCGTTTATATGTGGCGAAACGACGTGCGAAACCAAGGATGAGCGCATTAGGATTTAACATACGCTCAAATTCGGCTATTTGTAGTGTACCTTCGCCCAGGCGCAGATGTTGTTGTTTCAGGCGGTGGCGTGCATAAGCGATCAGCAACTCTTTACGTAGTACATGTGTCCTCCATAATGCTTCGTCTGGGAGGTTATGAATACGCTCATTCCAGAAGGTCGGGTCATCGATATATTCATGCCAGTTCTCAGCGAGGTAATGCCCAAAGAGGGCATCTATTTCAGGAGCAATCCATGTAAGGGTGTGGACACCGTTGGTGACGGAGCCGATGGGGACCTCATCCGTGTCAATACCTGGCCATAAGAACTGCCACATACGGCGCGAAACTGCTCCATGCAGTTCACTGACCCCATTATGATTGCCT
Organism: Chloroflexota bacterium; assembly: GCA_005879655.1. The sequence goes on from VBJK01000087.1 coordinate 51,738, forward strand.
GTAAGTTTCAATGCCAGCACTGTCATGCTGTAGGTAGAACCCCAACCGTGTTCTTCGCGTGCTACATCCATGAACTGGTCGCGGCTCAAGCCGAGTTGCCCCCAGTAGGAGCTGAAATACTTATCAATTAGATCATAGCTAAAGGTATCATTACCAGCTGGGACAGGAGTGTGGGTAGTGAAAAGCGAGTTCGCTGCAACAATCTCGCATGCCTCGTGGAAGCTCATCCCGCTGGCAATCAGTTCGCGGCAGCGTTCCAGATTGAGGAAGGCGGCATGTCCTTCATTGAGGTGCCAGGCTGCCGGGGTAATGCCGAGCGCGCGCAATGCACGTACACCACCAATACCAAGCATAATTTCTTGCGAGATACGTATTTCTTGATCGCCTCCATAGAGCCGTGCAGAGAGTTCGCGGTCGGCGGGCGTATTTGGTGCTACATCTGTATCCATCAAATAGAGCGGAATACGTCCCACCATCAGCTTCCAGATCTTAGCATAGATGCGGCGACCGGGCAGATCAACGCTAATGACTATTTCGTTGCCATCAGGACCGACTGCCGCCGTAGCAGGCACTTGTGAGAAGTGCAGCTTATCATAAATGGCTTCCTGCACACCCTCACGATTGATGCGCTGATGAAAATAGCCTTGCGGATACAGAAAACCAACGCCAACAAATGGGAGTCCCAGGTCGCTGGCTTCTTTACAGTGATCACCGGAAAGAATGCCCAGGCCGCCTGAGTAGATGGGTAGTGACTCGTCTAAGCCAAATTCTGCCGAGAAATAAGCAATAATGTTCGTCGCAAGTTCTGGATAGGTACGTGAGAACCAAGTTTCGTCAGGGCGTGGGTGCATATAGTGATCGAATGCCTGGATTACACTCTCGTACTGTTGTAAGTATTCTGTATTTTCTGCTGCCTGCTCAAGTATTTGTGGTTTCACCTCACAGAGAAAGTGCACGGGATTATGTCCCACCTGCTCCCAGAGGGTTGCATCAAGGGTGCTATAGAGAACACGAGCTTGGGGATGCCAACTCCACCATAAATTATACGCTAGCTCATACAAACGACTGATACGAGCGGGCATAATAGGAAAGACCGTAATCCGGCCATATATTTTCACTGCTTAGACTTCCTTTCGTCTCTCGATGTTCAATGTAATGATTACTTTAGTATCAGTATAGCCGGTTTATGAAAATGCGGTCAAATGGTTCACTGACTTTTCACAAGTCCCGCCATACTGTATACTGGCGTTAATACTATAGCACTCTTGAGGGTTGACTGGTTGGTTGTGAGCCGTTACCCTTTTGAGTTGGAAGGTGGTCTGAGCGATGCTAAGGAGGTTTGGTTGGTTATTGCGCAGCCATACAGAGGATAATACCAATTCATCTGCATGGGCGGTGCTTGGTTTGGGTTCGGCAGCCCCAGCCGATGTACAGGTCTCTCAACTAGCGGCTATGGGCATTACCTTCAGTCAGGCCCAGCAGCAACCGAAGCTCAGTCAGCAGCAGGCACTCTTTCTTGCTAACCAGCTTGAGGCTGATGCTGCTAGCAAAGCCAAAAAGACCAATGCTTGGTACGTGCTACTGAACTATCCAAATGCGGCAACCCCTGCTACGCATACCTCGTTCAGTAATATACCTGTGTGGATGATATGGTATCAGCAAGTTCCGCTTGTATCTTCTAATGTGGTTGCTGATGGTACACGATCGTCTCGTTTGTATCATGATATATTTGTATTTCTTGATGCTAATAGTGGGAAAGAGCTGTTATCCATATGGGCCTGAAGTCACGAGTGCAGAAACAAGAGAGGCAGTAGGGCTTGGGGTCCAGGGGGCGAAGCCATCCTGGCGGGGTTTGGGGTGTCCCCAAATGTTCCCATGCCTCAAAACGTTTTGGGATTGTGCACTAGTGCGGATCAACGGAGAGTGTCTGAGGAACAGAAAAAGTGACACAAAAAGTTGCATCTTTTTACAAGATATGCGTATGCAAAAGGATGCAACTTCTTGTGTATAGAGTTTAGCCGTCGAGAGGCGGTGAAGACTAGATGCGTTCTAGCCGACGCAACGTTGTATTAATACCAACCTTGAGGCTTTCAATGACGCCTCGACCAGTCACTGCGATGGCTTCAAAGCTGGGTACACGATGAGGATTGAGGTATTTTTCTAAGACAGAAACGGGGAGGACATCCTGTAAATCACGTTTGTTCCATTGCATAACCAGGGGAAAATCTGCAACATCTTTGTTCATGCGGCGTAGCTGTTCCTGTAGCTCATTCCAACATTCTATATTTTCTTGTAGCTTGCTGGCCTGCGAATCTGCTACAAAGATCACACAATCAGCGCCCTTGAGCACTGAGATGCGTGTTTGTTGGTAAAGAATCTGACCAGGGACTGTATAGAGTTGAAAGCGAATATTGAAGCCGTGAACCTTCCCTAGTTCTAGCGGTAGCAGGTCGAAGTATAATGTACGTTCGGTCTCTGTATCGATAGAAACCATATCACCTACATCTTGTGGATTAACCGCTTGATGTATATAATGCAGATTAGTTGTTTTGCCACATAGACCAATCCCGTAATAAACGATTTTACAGTTGATCTCCCGTTTTGCCATGTTAATCAGAGACATATTTGCTCGTTCTCCTGCCCGCTCGTACACGCAGCTGCCAGTACGTATGAGGTGATCCAGTAGCCGGGTACGTTATTCCTGTCGGGCACAGTATACCTTATTCTTGGTAGCACTGCAACAGCCTTGCTTTGTGTTTTAATTGGACCCTCTGCTTGTACTTGTTGCCAATGGAGATGTGTTATTTCAGCCCCACTATCTAAATTTACCTGCTACATATCATGCCTTTCAATCCCAATTGGCGTCAATTGCATGGTTAGGTGGATGGATAAGGGTTTAGTATTTATCGTTAGTACTAGTATGAACTCTCCCTGCCCAAAATTTGTCACACGTAATAGGTAATAATTCCTATTGCTGGGTGCGGCACGGATTTTTGCGTCGGGCCACAGGGCAAGCACAAGGGATTGCCCTGGCCTCGGCGCAAAAATCCGTGCCCCCTATTGCTCAGGCCATTGACGGATGCCACAGAAAAGACTAGACTAACAGAACATGGCACGACGACTATGCTTAATTGATAGATAAAGTGAGGCTGGTTGCATGATCACAACTGCGCATACCTCAATTGACACCGAGTTCGAGGTAGTGATTGGCCTGGAAGTCCATTCTCAATTACTGACAAAGAGTAAGATGTTCTGTACTTGTAATACAGGATATGCGAATGACGCGCCAAATACCCATGTTTGTCCTGTCTGCATGGGCATGCCAGGCGTCCTTCCAGTGATTAATGAGGAAGCTGTTGTTTATACCATTATGACGGCCCTCGCGCTACATTGTACGATTCCTGAGTATTCAAAATTTGACCGTAAGAGCTACCCCTATCCCGATCTGATGAAGGGGTATCAAATCTCCCAGTATGATATTCCGCTCAGCCGTAATGGATATCTGACGATTGATGTGCATGGGCAGGAGCGTTGTATTGGTATTACGCGTGTTCATCTGGAGGAAGATACCGCTCGGCTGCTCCACCATGACGGCTATAGTCTCATTGACGTGAACCGTGCGGGGACTGCATTGATGGAGATTGTCAGTGAACCAGATATGCGCAGTCCTGAAGAGGCTCGTCTCTATATGCAAAAGTTACGCGAGATCCTGGTCTATCTTGGTGTTGCTTCTGGGCGTATGGAGGAAGGAAGCTTACGTTGTGACGCGAACATTTCGGTACGGCCTCGTGGTCAAGAAAAACTGGGTGTGAAGACCGAAATTAAAAATATGAATAGCTTTCGGGCCGTCGAGCGTGCGTTAGAGTACGAGGCACGTCGGCAGATGGCCGTGTTGCGCGACGGCGGTGTCATCCGGCAAGAGACGCGCGGCTGGGTCGAAGCACGTGGTGTTACCGTTACACAACGCACGAAGGAACATGCCAATGATTATCGGTACTTCCCTGAACCTGATCTACCGCCTTTAATTATTAGCCAGGCTCGTGTACAGGAAATTCAGGCCAATCTGCCCGAATTACCCGAAGCGCGTCGTGCACGCTATCATACAGAGTATGGACTCTCTGTGCAAGATGCGAATGTCATGACGGAAGACAAAGCTCTAGGAGATTACTTTGAGCGTGTCATGGCGGCCTCGCGTGTGAGTGATCGCTATGCACGGGCAAAAGCTGCTAGCAACTGGGTCCTCAGCGAGCTTGTGCGCTTGCTCAATGCAAAATCGCTTGCCGTACAGGATTGTTCGCTGTCTCCTGCTGCTTTAGCGAACTTGTTGGATCTGCTCGATAAGGAGCGCATCACCGGTAAACAAGCAAAGGAGGTCCTGGATGAGGCTTTTGCTACTGGTGAGATGCCTGAAGCTATTGTCAAGAAGAAGGGGATCAAGCCTCCAATTAGCGATCTAGGTACTTTAGAGCGCGTAATTGGCGAGGTGATAGAGAAAAATCCGAAGGTAGTAAATGACTATCGTGGTGGTAAGACGAACTCCTTGCAGTGGCTTGTTGGTCAAGTCATGAAGCAAACCCGTGGTCAGGCCAAAGCTGACATGGTGCAGGCACTATTGAAACAAAAACTGGATGCACCTCAGCCGTAGGCGCTAGCAGTAGCCATCCAGCGCAAGGCACCCCCAGGCATCCGCGTTAACGTAGATGCTTGGGGGTGCCCTGCGCTACAATGATTTAATAGTTACGGCGTGGATCGCGTCTTGGTTTCTTGGGTGGTTTAACGGTTCGGCTGGGTTTTGTTTTCTTGCGACCACGGCCTCCCCAGCCTACATCATCGCTACGCTCAGCGTCCTCGGTGAATTCAGCATCGTCTGCAGGATCAGCGTCCTCGGCGAATTCAGCATCATCGGAGTCCTCCTCATCATCAAAGAACTCATCCTCCTGCTGATTGACGGGGTCAAGCTGCATATCGGGGATATCGGTTTCTTTAATATTGCGTAGATCCAATGCTTCGTCGTCGTCGGTGATTGGTTCTCCATCTTCATCTGACTCAAACGCGTCCTCTAGCGTTGTGATTGGTTCAGCAACGGGATGGACAATCTTCTCAGCCTGTCCATCGGCGTGTGACCGGTTCTCATCCTGCGCGCGTCCGGTTGTTTTGCGCAGTGAGACTGGCTCTAGCGCATCACCTTCCGCTGCTTCCATCTCTTCATTTGTCTTGGGAGTACCAATAATTCTACGCCCAGCGGCGACATCAAGCCAGAATTGAGAATAGTAATGTGGACGCTCAGGGTCTTTATCGGTGTCTTTTCTGCTCATGGGCAATGCGGTTTCTTGTTTTGAGGCGTTGCTCTATAACGTCCTCTACCCTGGTAAGGGGAGATACCGCTCCTCCTTTCGTACTCAACGCTCCGTGTGGCGTTACTTTCGTAAGCTATAGCCTTACAAAGAAAAATCTGTGTTATACATCAATACGTTTTGGGTTTTACCAGCTATGCTACACATAGCGCTACAGATAAGTGCCATAAGTGCCATCATAGAGAGAAAGTAAAATACTGTCAAGGTGCCATTTTTGCCATCTCGTACGGCCTGAGAGGCTGGATGACACGTTGTCAAGACCTTAAGTGCATGAATTTTTTGAACTAGGGCGTTTGCGAGCGGATTCTTACGCTCCTATAATATAGGGTATTGTGGTTGAATAGACCCGGTCTGGCTATTTCGTACATATTCACGCTAGTGAAAAGACATTGCTAATTGGCATCCACTGAATATCTCTTGTTAGTAGATATACAAGAGAAAGCAGTGTCTAGTATCTTTACATTTTTAGGAGGGAAAACCTTTGACAAGAATTCTTGATAGTATTGATAGCCCGCAGCAGTTACGCAAGTTGACGATCCCTCAAATGGAACAGCTAGCGAGCGAGATTCGACGGGAGATTATCGAGAAAGTTTCTGTGCGAGGTGGGCACTTAGCTCCTAACCTGGGTGTGGTGGAGTTGACGATGGCTTTACATCATGTGTTTCAGACACCTGACGATCTTTTGGTGTGGGATATTGGTCATCAGGCGTATGTACATAAATTGCTTACAGGACGACGCGAGCGTTTTCACACCATTCGACAGTTTGGTGGACTCTCTGGCTATCTACGGCGTGAGGAGAGTATCTATGATGTCTTTGGTGCCAGCCATGCCAGTACCTCTATTTCCGCTGCGTTAGGACTTGCTGTGGCCCGTGATTTACAAGGAAAAGACTCTAAGGTTGTAGCGATCATCGGTGATGGTGCATTGACTGGTGGTATGGCGCTGGAAGCACTGAATAATGCTGGTAGCTTAAAGAAAAATCTGATTATAGTTTTAAATGATAATGAAAAATCGATCTCTGATAATGTTGGTGCGCTTTCTCACTACCTGAGCCAGGCCCGCCGCATGCAGACGACGCCTAGCTATCAACGTCTGCGCGAAATGGCGAAAGGCTCGATTGAACGTCTGCCTGTCGTCGGTGATAAAGCACGTGAAGCGGCTGGCCGTGCTGAGACAAGTTTCAAGCAGTTTGTGCTGCATAGTAAAAGCGGGGCCATTTTCGAGGAGCTGGGCATCAAGTTCTTTGGCCCCTTTGATGGACATGATATCCCCCTGATGCTCGATGTCTTTGAGAATGTGAGGAGGATTGAAGGTCCGGTAATGGTGCAGGTAGTGACGAAGAAGGGCAAGGGCTGGGATATTGCGGAGGGCGATGCTACCAAATGGCATGGTCCTGGTGCTTTCGATTACGAAACTGGGGTCATTAAGAAAAATGCTAGTGATCCTCCAACATATACTGAAGTCTTCGCCAATACATTAGTCGATATTGCTGAGAAAAATACAGCAGTTGTTGGTATTACTGCGGCTATGGCAGAAGGTACTGGTCTGAAGAAGATGTGCCAGCGCTTCCCTGAGCGTTACTTTGATGTTGGGATCGCGGAGCAACATGCTGTCACCTTCGCTGGTGGTCTGGCTGTTGGTGGCCTGACGCCGGTCGTGGCTATTTACTCGACCTTTATGCAGCGAGCCTTTGATCAAGTTGTGCATGATGTGTGTGTACAGAACCTGCATGTGGTGTTTGCGATGGACCGTGCTGGCATCGTTGGTGAGGATGGGCAGACGCAGCACGGTGTGTTTGACATCGCCTTTATGCGTATGTTGCCCAATATGGTTGTAATGGCTCCCAAAGATGAGGAGGAGCTACGCCATATGCTCTATACCGCTGTAGCTCTGGATGGACCTGTCAGCTTGCGTTATCCACGCGGTAAAGCCCTTGGTGTTCCGCTCACTGAAGAGTTGTATAAGCTAGAGGTTGGTAAGGCAGAGCTGCTCAGTCCGGCAACACTGGAGGAGGCGGAACAGCAGGATTGTGTGATCCTTGCCTATGGTTCAACTGTCGCGCAGGCTGAGCTGGCGGCGAAAGAGCTGGCGGAAGAGGGGCTGCATGTGGCTGTAGTAAATGCACGTTGGGCCAAGCCGCTCGACGAGACTATGATTCTGCGCTTAGCGAAGAGTGTGCGCCATATCGTTTCTATCGAAGATCATGTCCTGGCCGGTGGCTTCGGGAGTGCTGTACTTGAACTACTTGAGCTGCATGGTGTACGTAACGTTGATGTGCGTCGCATCGGTCTGCCGGATAGGTTCGTTGAGCATGGTGCTCCTACCATCCTGAAGGAGTTGTACGGTCTCTCGTCGGCGCATGTGAAAGAGGTTGTGCGCGATATGTTGGGGACTGAACGGCGTACGCTGGCTTGAGTATTAGATGCTGTTTAGCGGAGATGGTTGGCATGAAGGTGTGCCAACCATCTTTTTTGGCCCTCGATACCAAGCTCATGAATTGTGCTGCTTACTCTTTGGAACATCTCATCGTTTTCAGCAAGGAAGCGTACTGTTGCTACCT
>VBJK01000441.1 GCA_005879655.1 Chloroflexota bacterium
TTCATGCTGTTGCTCGGAAGTTTCCAAGTGTTGCTGATGCGCTATACAGGACAGACGGATATCAGCGTTGGTACCCCCATTGCCAATCGGCGCAAGGCGGAGTTAGAAGGGCTTATCGGCTTCTTTGTGAACACGCTGGTGATGCGCACCGATCTTTCTGGCAACCCAACCTTTCTCGAAGTCCTGCAAAGAGTACGGGAGGTCTGTTTGCAGGCCTATACGAATCAGGATCTTCCCTTCGAGAAGGTAGTGGTGGAAATCGAACCCGAGCGCGACCTGAGTCGCTCCCCACTTTTCCAGGTCATGCTTATTCTGCAGAATACCCCTCTCGAACAAGGAGATCTGGCAGGGGTGAGCATCACGCCGCTGGCTGTGGAGACAACGACCAGCAAGTTTGACCTGACCCTTTCACTGACGGAAACGGAGCAAGGGCTGGACTGTGTATTGGAGTATAGTACGGATCTCTTCGAGGCTGACACGATCACGCGCATACTCGCACACTTCCAGACGCTGTTGGAAGGGGTCCTGCAAAACCCGCAGGCATGCCTCTCTGATCTACCCTTGCTTACGCAAGCGGAGCGAGAGCAAATCCTAGCACAAGGTACAGGACCGACATTGGAGTGGAATGCGACAAAGACGGACTATCCTCAGGACCTGTGTGTCCACCAAATCTTTGAGCAGCAGGTAGAGCAGACCCCCGATGCCATCGCCCTGATCTTTGAGGAGCAGCAGGTATCCTACCAGCAACTCAACGGTCAAGCCAATCAACTGGCTCATCGCCTGCTCAGGGAAGGAATTGGCCCGGAAGTGCGCGTCGGGGTGTACATGCAGCGCTCTCCCGAATTGGTGGTAGCCCTGCTAGCCGTTCTCAAAGCTGCCGGGGCATACGTCCCGCTCGATCCAGAGCTTCCGCAAGAACGTTTAAACTTCTTGCTAGAGGACGCGCAGGTTGCTGTTGTACTTACCCAGGAGAGCCTGCGTGACTCTATGGGGCTTGTAGGGTCGCGGACGGGGGCTGTAGGGATCTTGCACACAGGCTACAGCGCCGATTCTGTCCCTACGACCCCCAACCATAGGCTACCCTCAACCGTCAAGACGATCTGCGTGGCTTGTGGCAGACTTGAGGAGGCACGCACTGGATCGGAGCCTTGCACGATCCCTACAGCCTTACACCTGGCCTATCTGATCTACACATCAGGTTCGACAGGTCGTCCCAAGGGAGTGATGGGAACCCACCGGGCCAGTCTCAACCGTTTTCAATGGATGTGGCAGACCTATCCTTTTTCTCAAGAAGACATCTGTTGTCAGAAAACAAACCTCAGCTTTGTGGATGCAGTCTGGGAAATCTTCGGTCCGTTGTTACGAGGGGTTCCCCTTGTGATCATTGCCGATGAAGAAGTCAAAGACCAGTCCCTTTTTCGCTCTCTGTTAGAAAGGCATGCTGTAACCCGTATCGTGCTGGTTCCATCTCTCTTGCGTGTCTTATTAGATGATGAGCAAGATCTGCAAACCCAGTTCCGTCGGCTCACCTATTGGGTGAGTAGTGGAGAACCTCTCGCCTTAGACCTTGCCCAACGTTTTGCTCAGTCTCTTCCCGCTAAGACACTGATCAATTTGTATGGATCATCAGAGGTCACAGCAGACGTGACCTGTTATGAAGTCGAGAGTCTCGATCAAGAGTCCAGTGTTCCCATCGGTCGCCCGATTGCCAACACAGAGGTGTACCTCCTGGATTCCGCATTCCAACTCGTTCCAATCGGTGTGCCGGGTGAGGTCTACATTGGCGGTGCGAACCTGACTCGTGGGTACTGGCAACGGGCCGATTTGACAGCGGAACGCTTTCTCCCCCATCCGTTCGTAGGGACAGGACGAGCGCAAGGCATCGTCTCTATAGCCCCTGTCCGAGTAGGAGCACGGCTCTACCGAACAGGAGACCTAGCTCGCGCTCTGCCTGATGGGACACTTGAGTTTCTCGGACGAGTGGATCAGCAGGTCAAAATCCGAGGCTATCGCATAGAGCTGGCAGAGATTGAAGCCGCCTTGATGAAGCATACAGCGATTAAGGAAGCTGTGGTACTGGCGCAAGCAGTAGCCTCTGGGCTTGCCCCAGAGGGGGAGAAACGTTTGGCACCAACTGCGGCGCAGTTGGTGGCTTATCTGGTGGGCAAGCCTGACCAGAGGGGAACCAGAAGTCCCTTCAGGGGTAGGTATTTGGAAGAAGGCGTTTCCCGTAGGGGCGGGGGCAAGCTCGCGCCCAAAGTTTCTGGCACAAGAAGGCGGGCGCTTGCTTGCCCGCACCCCTACGGTGATCAAATCCCTCCCCTTGAAAGAACCAGAAGCCCAGAGTTGTCGTACAACAGAACAAAAGAGCTCGAGTTCAGTCTGTTCTACTTTGCCAACGACGCAGTAGGTGATGGGCTTGCCTCTCCTTCAAGGAAAAGATACAAGCTTCTGTTGGAAGGGGCCAAATTCGCTGATACCCACAACTTTACGGCAGTCTGGACACCGGAGCGCCACTTCCACCCCTTCGGTGGTCTCTATCCTAACCCCTCGGTGACCAGTGCGGCGATCGCAGCAGTCACCCAGAAGGTGCAGATCCGGGCGGGAAGTGTTGTGCTTCCCCTACATGATCCTGTCCGTGTCGCTGAGGAATGGGCAGTGGTTGACAACTTGTCTGACGGTCGAGTCGGGATCTCTTTTGCAACCGGTTGGATTCCCAATGATTTTGTCCTGGCACCAGAGCATTACACCAAGCGCAAAGAGGTCCTGATGGAAAAGCTCGAAACCTTCCGCAAGCTTTGGCAAGGGGAGGCCGTGCCATTACGTGCGCCAATGGGAAACACCGTGCCAACCAAGATCTATCCTCAACCGATCCAGCATGAGTTGCCCATCTGGATGACCTCTTCTGGCAATCCCGAGACGTTTCGGCAAGCGGGTGAAATGGGGGTGAATCTGCTGACGCACTTACTTGGACAGAATCTCGATGAGTTAGCAGAAAAGATCGCTCTCTATCGCCAGGTCAGGCAGAAGCACGGATATCCAGGTCCTGGTCACGTGACCGTAATGCTCCATACCTTTATTGGAGCAGAGAGTGCTGCGGTTCGTGAGAAGGTTCGACAACCCTTCTACACCTATTTAAGAAGCTCTGCAGGGCTTATTGAGACCCTCGCGCAGAGCCTGGGGTATAATTCAGATCTGAAAAACCTCACCGAAGATGACCTGGAAGTGATTTTAGCACATGCATTTGACCGCTATTATGAGACCAGTGGTCTGATGGGGACGGTAAGCACGTGTTTGCCGATGGTTGAGCGACTCAAGGAGATAGGCGTTGATGAGGCGGCTTGTCTGATCGACTTTGGCATCGACGAGGACGAGGTGCTAGCGAGTCTGCACGAACTGGCCAAATTGAAGGAGGAGACCAATAAAAAGC
>VBJK01000088.1:0-9039 GCA_005879655.1 Chloroflexota bacterium
GAAATGCATAGCTCTTAGATCTCATCGAAGAGTGTTGGCCCACTCTGTTCTTGCTTCTTCGGTTTTTTCCCCTTCTCCTCTACTTGTTTGGTTTGCTTTGTGGGCAAGAAGTTTTCAGGGCTAACCACCGATCTCCCCAGCGTCTTTTCGACCATCTGGCGCGCCTCGCCAGCCGCTTGACCTGCATCTTTTGCATCACGCTTGAGGTTGAAGAAGCCTTGGCTCTCACGATCACGATGCAGCTCCACTGCTGTTGCCTCAGAGAGGGAGCACAAGATGAGTTCCAGAGGCGTCATGTGATCACGCAAATTCGTTTTCTGAGGAAGTAACTTGTACTGTTTATATGCTTTCACTGACAGCCCAAAGGTTCCTTCATTCAACTCATTCGTCAGAATTGCAAACTGCGTATTGGTTGTTGCACCACGATGCTGCCATTCGTCTGTCAGCTCGTTTCTAATGAGGTCATTCTTAATCCGTTCTTCAATCCATGCCTCATCTCGTCCTTGTGCTCGGTACTTGGCTCGTACTCGCTCTATAGCCATCTCTGGATGTTCAATTTCTTCCAGACGCTCTTGGCCTACCTCCGCAAGCCATTGGCGCAGGGGTTCCACACGAGGAGATGGGATGGACTGGATGAGCCTGAGCACGGCCTGTTGGTTCATCGTGTCGGCCAGACGAAAGCGATTATCTGCCGATTGAAGCTTGAGTGGCTCAATGTAGCGCACTTCGTCAAATCCCTCCGCCTTTAACCGGCTCTTGAGAACACTCCAGTAACTTTGAGGATTCTTCGTGCCTGTCAGGAATGCAACCACATCAATCGCACTGTAGTACCACTCTCCTTTATGCCACAGCCGCCGGATCTCAGGAACAGAGGTAAGTTCAAGCTCACCCCCATCTGGTATCTGCATAGATTTCTCCCATCAACCTCCTACATTTTGTAGGAGGTTGGTTTTGTCACGCAAATTCGTTGAGACTTCCATTGTACCTCTTGCAAAGCCACCTGACAATAACTGTGATTCTCTAACTTTGCAAGGCTGTAAAGTTACACATTGCCTGCTCTATCTTTCAGATAATATCTTTCTTTCTGCAAACGGGTGTGCTAAACTGATTGGGAGCATGTCAAACCTTCGTATGGTGGAGTCTGCAATGTCCTGGTCCCAGCAGCAGTCAGAGGATTTACAAGACCAGACCACAATCCTCGTGGGGAGCGCTATTCGTTTATTATGTGGTGAAATAGGTATCTTCGTTGTAGCAAACGAAGCTTTTGACCCACAAAGCAGTTTTGAGTATACTCTTTATCGACTGAGCGAAGTCGCTATGCCGTCTCTGCTCGCACACGTGCAGGAGGGTATGCAGCCGAACGCACATATGCCGCTGGTCAAAGAAAAAATTTCTGCTACTCTCTACCTGCAATGGGCTGGTCATGAGGCACGAGGGCAGGAGTTTGAGCGCTGTTCATTAGCGATCTTTGATCAAGCGGGAACACTGGGCACGTTACACTTTTTGCGGCTAGCATCTGCTCTCTCCTGTTTTGAGACAGCAAAAACGTCAGAGGATAGCAGCGATACCGCAGCAACATTGCACCTGTTCATCGCGCAGCTGGCAACGGGATTGCGTCTGGCTTTAAAGGCGCAAGCGTTGTTGAAAGAGCAGGGAAGACTGAGTGCCATTTTTCAATATAGTACGGAAGGTATTCTGACTGTCGATAATGCATTGCGTATTATCGATTTCAATCCAGCGATGCAACGTCTCACTGGCTGGCGTGAAAGCGAAGTATTGGGACAATTCTACTTTAAAATCTTACGTCCCAAGGATCGACAAGGCAATGACTTGGGTTTGCAGGATTCGCCAATCTTGCAAGCGTTTGCTGGTCAGATTGTTGTCAACCGCGATATGGTGATTGCTGCGCGCGACGGGCAACGTTTCGATGTGCGCGTGACAGCTTCTTGTGTACGTTCGCCGCGTGGTGAACCGATCAACGGTATTCTCACCGTACGTGATGTAACGCGTGAGCGCGAACAGGAGGAGCAACGCTCGACCTTTATCTCTGTCATCTCGCATGAGCTACAGACGCCAATAGCCATCATCAAAGGCTATGCGTGGACGCTGGCGCACAATATTGCCAGACTCGATGCCGATGCGCTATATACGCGTCTGATCGCCATAGAAGAAGAGGCTGATCGCTTGAATGAACTGGTGGGCAATCTCCTCTATGCATCGCGCATTCAGGCCAATGGTTTACAGATGGATATTACGGTGCTTAATCTGCAACCATTGATTGAGAAGCTCGTCCGTCGTTTGCAGGTCAAGCATCCAGGGGTTGAGGTGACATTGGACATTTCGCCCGATCTGCCAACGGTCATGGCGGATCGCGAACGCATTGAAGAGGTTCTGCAAAACTTGCTCGACAATGCGGTAAAATATTCACCACGTGGTCCTACCATCACTATTGCCGCCAGAGCAACCGGTAAAGAAGTGATCGTGAGTGTGAGCGATATTGGTATGGGCATCTCGCTACGTGACCAGCAACAAATTTTTAACCGTTTTCATCGCGTAGGAGATCCGCTGGCACAAGCGACTCCTGGTGCGGGATTGGGTTTATATATCTGTCGTGCTATTGTTGAGGCGCATGGTGGGCGTATCTGGGTCGAAAGTACGCTACGCCAGGGTTCTACATTTTCTTTTAGTTTGCCGCGCGAAGAGAACGCGCAACTACCGATGGTGGTTTTTTAATGGAAAAGGAAGCATTTGATCAACGTGATATGACGCTCTTGATTGTGGATGACGAGCCACGTATTCGTGACCTGGTACGTATGAATCTAGAACTAGAGCACTATAGGGTTATTGAAGCCAGCAATGGTATAGAGGCTCTAAAAGAATTACGTGATAATCTTCCAGATCTTGTAGTATTAGATGTTATGATGCCAGAGATGGACGGCTTTGAGACGCTTAAAGCTATCCGTGAAGTATCAACGGTTCCGGTCGTTATGCTCACGGTGCGGCAGAGCGAACAGGACCGTATTCGTGGGCTGGATCTGGGAGCTGATGACTATATCGCCAAGCCGTTCAGTCCGCGCGAGTTGCTTTCGCGTATTCGTGCATTGCTACGTCGTTCATTGATGGCACCACCCGCACGTAAGACCGAGATCATCGTTGATCCTGATCTGAAAATTGATTTTTCGCGTCGTGAGGTGATGGTGCGTGGCAAAAAAGTGGTCTTGCGTCCGACTGAGTATCGTCTCCTCTACCACCTGGTGAGTAATGCGGGCCACCTGCTCACGCATGAGACGCTACTCTCCAAGGTCAGGGGACGTGAATATCGCGATGAAGCACACTATCTGCGCTTATACATTACGTATTTGCGCCAGAAGATCGAAGAAGATCCTGCCCACCCCAAATATATTCTGACAGAGCGTGGTGTTGGATATCGTTTCAAAGAGCTTGATGAGTAAAAGGATGTTCTTATGAACAAAGAAGCTCGACGAGTAAAAGGATGTTCTTATGAATAAAAAGGAACGAGTTGAGGCTGCATTGCGTGGTGATCCAGTTGATCGTGTGCCAGTTAGCCTCTGGGGACACGATTTTGAGCGAGAGTGGGGCGCGCAAGTCCTCGCGGAGGCCATGATAGAAAATTATGTACGCTACAATTGGGATTTTATGAAAGTCAATCCGCGCGCATGTTATCATGTGGAAGGTTGGGGGACCAGATATCGGCCTTCAGGTGAAAAGTGGAAAAAACCGGTTTTTGAAAGTACGCCCATCAGAAGTGCGTCCGATTGGAAGCGTCTGCATCCTCTTGAACCAGATCGTTCGTCGCTAGGCGAGCAGTTGCGTGCATTACAGCTCATTAATCATGCGATGGGTTTTGAAGCCCATTTCGTGCAGACCATCTTCTGTCCACTCGGTGTGGCTAAATATCTTGTTGGCAGCACCGAGCCTGTGCTACAAACGTTGCGCGAGGATCGCCGTGCTATGCATACTGCCTTGCGTATCATTGCAGAAACCTTTACCAATTTTGCGATCGCCTGTCTGGAATATGGAGCGAGCGGCATCTTTTATGCCACTAATGGTTGGGCAAGTGCTGGTTTATTGACTGCTGACCAGTATCGTGAATTTGGCGAGCAATACGATCTAGAGATATTAGAAGCGATCAAAAGCCGTAGTAAATGTAACATTCTCCACAACTGTGGGACACAGATTCACTTTGATCTGCTAGCAGGTTATCCCGTCCAGGCCATTAGCTGGGCCGCGACGTTAGAGGGCAATCCTGATTTGCGTGAGGGGCAGTTGAGGAGTGGGAAGGCTGTAATGGGTGGACTGAGCGAAAGAACCACATTATTGCATGGTTCGCCAGACCAGGTGCAGGAAGAAGTTGGACGGGCGCTAGAACTAACGGGCGGCAAACATTTCTTACTGGCCCCCGTGTGTCGTCTTGACATCGATAGATGTATTCGTTATACTCACCATTAATTCTGCATAGGAGAGTAGCAATACTGTCCTATGTTTGTGGTGGATACGGACAGGGACACTCGCATCGCTATCTGGTGGTTTAGAGAGGTTAACATCGCGGGACATGGAGCGATATCGCACAATGCGGGCTTATTCGGCGGGTGGAGTTGTTTTTCGCTTAGCTCCAATACGCTCTCCTGAGAAGGACTTTGCCATAGATCGCTACGAACTGGAGCACGCTGCTTTCAGCTCGCACAACGTAGTGACTATGGAGGTAGTGTTAGTGGGGCGCAGCCATACGAGTATCTGGGCCTTACCAAAGGGGACACCGCTGCCGGGTGAGACTGTGGAGCAGGTAGCGGTACGGGAAGCACAAGAAGAGACTGGCTTACAAGTTCGGCTGATCACCTGCATTGGCAGCATCTCTTACTCCTTTGTGCGTGATCAGGTACGGTACCATAAACAGGTACGCCATTTTTTGTTGGAAGCGATTGGCGGTGATACCTCTTTACACGATCGTGAGTACGACCTGGTAGAGTGGTTCCCGCTTCATGAAGCCTGTCAACGTTTGACCTACCAAAACGAGGTCAATATTCTGTATCAGGCAGAAGAGATGTTTCAACGCTGGTTGAGGCGTCAGCGCAAGGAAGGGCAGAGATAGCCTTATGCAGACCAAGCCGCGTTTTTCGCCTATCCGTCTTGTGCTTTTTCCCTATAATGGGCGAGAGCAGCTAACGCTCAAGCAGAGCTTGCGCGTTGTTATTGTGTGGGCATTATTTTTTACTGCCCCTATGTTGTTTTGTACATTGTTTGCGACTGTGCTTTCCGCAACAGCTCTAAACAAAACGGCGCTTTTACTTTTAATTGTGTTCCTGACAGGGATATTCATCTTTGGTCTTTCGGCGTGGGTTGTTGTCTGGCTCAACAATAAATCTGCCCAGATCAGGAACGGGCAGCATGATACACAGACTAGTAGCACCACCGGAGGTAAGGTAAATGGATCTTAGCGTTGAAGGAAAATCTGAGCGTATTCCCCCTGGCTCACATATCTGCCAGCTCTATAGTAAGGTGACAGAGATACCAGGTGTTACCGCTCGTTTGATGAGAGTGGGGCTATCGGTCTCTGAAAAATGCCTCTTTGCTGCTGCCCCACCGCAAGTGAAGGAGTTACGTGGGGAGTTACAGAAATTACAAGTTGATGTTGATGCGTTGCTAGAAGCGCTTCGATCCCTATTTTTTGCTCTCATCTCATCAGACGTTTATCGCTCAAGCGTTGCGTGAAGGGTGGCATGCGGTACGCATCTCGATTGATATGACTTGGTTGGCGAAGGATATTGCTACACCTGAGCAGGTTCTTAAGTATGAGGCTGCTTCTGATGCGGTCTTCACTTTCCAAAATGCTCCGATTATTGCTCTTATGCACTATGACCACAGTAAGTTGTTGCCCAGTCTAGTGGTCGAAATGTTAAAGCTCCATCCCATCTCTGTAGTAGGCAAGTATATTAAGCGCAATCCCTACTATCTGAACTCCGAGCAGTATATGCTCAAAATTCTACGCATCAATAAAGAGAAAGGCAATAATCCAACAGGATAAGAAATAATTGGATGGGGTGTGCAGGGATAGGCTGCCCATCCCTGCACACCCCATCCAATTATTTCTTATCCTGTTGGTGTGTTAGCTGAATAGGTCGCCCAGGTTCATATTCATGTTGCTCTGGCCACCTGCCTGTTGTGCACCTTCGGTGGTGGGTGGATGGTAGGTCATGGATTGTATGCCGATACGGCCAGGACCGATCAGGCGGTTGAGGACGATAGAGGAGCCTGCTAAGAACCCGCCAATGGCACCCAGGATGCCGCCACCACGTTGGGAGCCAGCGACGGTCGTTACTTGCATCTGGACGGAGGGGTCTTTCCACAGCCACGCGCCAGGTTCTACGTCCAGCGCCTCACCAGGTGCCAGGACCTTCTCAAAGACGTTGCCGTAGCCGTGTAGCAGCAGGATGCCTTCGCTACCACGCGCCGTAAACTGGTCGATGAAGAGGCCGGTACGGCTAAAGAGGATGTTTGCGGCACCCTGTACAAAGGTGAAGCCGTAATCGACATTGCTGGATGCGACCAGAAATTGGTGCTCGCGTACTTCAACCATCTGTCCCGGTTGGAGCCGTAACGCAACAATTTGCCCTACGGAATCGCGCGAGAACGAAATATTGCCTGGTCCCTGTGCTTCACTGATAAAGATTTGTAGGCCCGCGAAGAAGCGTTTTGCCGCGCCTTTGATCGATTTAAAGCCTATCTGGACGCCGGGGTGTTTCCAGAGCAGGATGTGGTGCTCGAAGTAGATGGACAACTGATTACCGAGCATAATGTCAACGACTGGCACCAGCTCCCCTTCAATTGAGATGATCATGTCACCAATGCGCAGTGGCCCTTTGGGGTTATGCAATTCTGCTTTAGGAACTGCATTACCGAAAACACTGTTACCATATTCCTCATACTGGTTGGGTGGAATGTAGGCTCCCTGTGGCGCGGGGTAGCCGGATGGTGAAGGTGCCTTCTGCGCGGCTGGCATGGGACTGCCACACGATCCACAGAACTTTACTCCATCAGCGACCTGATTTTGACAGCGAGGACAAATCATGCTTGATCTCCTTTATTCCCCAAATTGGTAGAAGAGTTCATGGTCCTGTCAGTACAGAAGAGCCAGATTGCCTTCCAATAGGACAGAAACGAGACTTAATAAAGTACACGAAACAGTGTACTTTATTTTCTCTCTTATTGAAAGGGCAAGCTGTCGCTCTAACTACCGTTCCACAGTCGGAACAAAGCGGTTGCGACTCCAGGGGCCGTCGCTAGATCACTGAAGCAAGCAGGCATAATAGAAGGTCTAGACCTGAGTCAGGCCCTCAAAGATCTGAATATCTAATAACGCATGTAGGGTGCAAGCAGAGAGAGGTAATCAGCGCTGGCCATGCAGCCTGCTGCTTGCACCTTAGAGCTATATTTAGAGGACAAAGCTATCGGCGAGGGGGCTACGAACATTGCCATTCTCGCGTTTATCGCCACTGAGACTAGCAGTCGTTTGCCCACCAGTGGAGCGACTGCCCTGTCCATAGGAATTTTGTGTATTTTGCTGCATTGCAGGCTGTGTATTTTGCAGACTTTGCAAGCTCTGTAATGCTGCTTGCGCTTGCGAGTTTCCGGGTACAGACGCACTCGGCTCCGTCGCAAGCTGAATTGTCTTGCCTTCAATCACCACCGCAATCCCAATGCCTCGTCGTAGGTCCGCGAGTTGACGACGAAGGTCACGATTTTCGGCCTCTAATGCATCCATTAATTTTTTCTGTTCAAGTAGCATCTGCGCGATGCCTTCAAAACCCGCGCTAGCAGCACGATCCATAGTGGATTCCTCCTGCGTACTTTTGTGTACCCAATAATTTTAGAACAAAATCTCCCATTGCTACACTACGTTTCCCGACTGCACTGTGCCTGGCTCAGCAGTGGCACAACTCTATCCCAAATTGCCGCTGCAACACCTGTTTTGGGCATTACAGGGAAATCTTCCACAGCACCGTTGGCATGAAAGATAGAGACTTTGTTAGTATCTGTGCCAAAGCCACTATCAGGACGAGCCACGTCGTTCGCTACGAGCAAATCGAGTTGCTTCCTGTGGAGCTTCTCCTGCGCATTGGCAAGAAGCTGCTCAGTTTCTGCGGCAAAACCCACACGTATCAGACGTTTTTGCGGTCTTTGTGCGTGTACTGTCCCGTTGATGTGGTCTGGCGACTCCTTCAACTGTATGGCCAGCTCTTGGAGGATATCTGGGTTCTGTACAAAGTGTACAGAGAAATCCTGCCCGCGATCGTCGCTGTTTTCGTATGCCCCTGCGCCGCGTTTCTTAATCTTTTGGGTTGCCGGTGTGGCAGGACGAAAGTCTGCGACTGCTGCACTCATGACCAGCACATCGGCATCTGAGATAAAGTGATGAACGGCATCACGCATCTGCATTGCCGTCTCAACTTTGTGTAGCTCTACACTATACGGTACAGGGAGTGCAACTGGCCCCGTAATAAGGGTGACATGCGCTCCTCGATCTCTAGCTTCTGTGGCCAGGGCATAGCCCATCTTACCCGATGAGCGGTTTCCCACGTACCTGACTGGATCGATGGGTTCCTGTGTCCCGCCCGCCGTGATAACAACGCGACGCCCGGCAAGATCGCCGTTGCGCCCAAGCACCATCTGGATGGCTCCGAGCAAGACATCCGTTGCTGGTAATCGCCCTGGCCCCACTGCTCCTGATGCGAGTCGTCCAACTTCCGGTTCCACAATATATGCACCGCGTTCTCGTAAAAGAGCAAGATTAGTTTGTGTTGCTGGATGCGTGTACATCTCTTTGTACATCGCTGGAGCCAGAAGTAGGGAAGCATTCGTTGCCAATGCTACGGCGGTAAGCATATTATCGGCCATCCCGTGGGCGAGTTTGGCTATCGTATGCGCGGTTGCTGGCACGATGGCCAGCAATTCTGCTGCTTCCGCTAGGGCGATATGAGTTTCGGCAGCCTTCCCGGAAGGTTCCCAGAGGTCGGTATATAC
>VBJK01000088.1:9071-11277 GCA_005879655.1 Chloroflexota bacterium
CTACAATAGCTCCGGCTTGCTGTAACTGACTGACAAGCTCGACCGCTTTATAACATGCAATACCCCAGCAGATACCGACGATAATATGCCTATTGAGTAACATGTAAGCTTACTCGTTCCCTTTGCTTGGATAATCCATAATGAGAACACTGCTACAATAGCACACAATGATACTTTACGGCAAGATTTGTGACCGGAAGTACCATAGGCGATATGGGCCATAGGAGTTGTCCTCCGCTACAGGGGCAACCACAAGGGATTGCCCCGGCGGGGAAAAACGTGCTATGCTCTCACATCCTTTTTCTTGAGTGACCAAGCTATCAAGAAGCCTAGAATAATCATCATGGCAGCTAGAATGAACCACACCAGTAAGAGATGGAAGACGGCCTGTCCCTGGCTATAGTTAGAGAAGAGCGTTCCCCAATAGGAGAAACTATCTGCCCCTAACTTGTCGCCGTGCAATCCTTCCGTAGAACCCAGGCCAGCCATGGCCCAACGCGCCGGGAAGAAGCCGGCCAATATTTGTAGGACGATGGGCGGATCATCCAATGAGAAGATCACTCCTGCGAAGATGACCTGGGGCAGCAAGACGACTGGTATCAGGCTGGTCGCGCGGTCACTATTGGCCACGACAGATGAGACCAGTAGCCCTAACATCAAGCCCGCTAATGAGGTTAACGCCATCGTAATATAGACTTCCAGGAATGGCGGTAAGAAGATCCCTTGCTGGAAACGGGCTTTGAAGTTCACAAGCGCGACCACTACTAGGCTCTGCAACAGGCATAAGAGGCCCAGTACGATGATCTTTGAGAACATATATGGCATGATACCAAGGTTTACCGCGCGTTCACGCCTGTAGACTGCTAGCTCTTTCACGATTTCGCGGCTACCATTGAGACAGCCAAAAAACACTGCTGCAAACGACATGATGAACAGAATCTTTTGAGCGTCCCCGCCTGAGCCAGGTACAATGGCGTCTTGTAAGATTTGTTCTGGCTTCTTGCCTTGCTGTTCTGCAAACGCTTGTCCTTGCGGAGTGTCTAGCTGCTGTTTGGCTTTTGCACAGTCAAGCGAGACAATGGGTCCTTTCTGGTTAATAGGGTCTTGATGTAAGGGACAGGTGGCAACGCTGGTGGCATTAAAGGTACCTGCACCGGCTAGTAGCAACAGGATAATACCGATGACCGGGGCTTGCAATAAAAGAATTAATAGATTGCCTGTATCATTTTTCAAGAGTTCCAGGTAGCGTGCACAGAGAATAAAGAACTGCTTTATCGGATTACCCCGCTTAGGCTGTTTGATCTGGGTCGCAGTAATCTGCGACTTTGTCGGATCGCGCGGACCTTCTTCCAAGGGGTCCTTCACATAGCGCTGATAATCTGAAGATTTAAGAAACTTCGTAGCGGCGTCCTTTGGAATATCCTTGTGCTCTTCTGTCGGTTCTAGTGCGCTATAGATCTCGGCAAAGTCGTCTTTCCCGAAGTAGGTTTTGGCCTCGTTCGGTGGTCCAAAGTAGGCCAGATAGCCGCCAGCTGCCAGGAAACAGACGTAATCGCAGGTGTAGATATTATTCGTTGCGTGCGTCACCAGGATGATGGTACGTCCACGGTCAGCAAGGCGGCGTAGCAGGAGCATCATTTTGCGGTCAAGACCTGGATCGAGGCCGGAGGTTGGTTCATCCAGGAAGAAGACGCTAGGATTAGCGAGCAATTCCAGTGCAATAGAGACGCGTTTGCGCTGACCGCCAGAGAGCTTACTTACCAGCAGGTTGCGGCGAAACTTCATCTCTACATCTTCCAGGACATCGTTGACGCGCTCCCTGATCTGTTGCTCCGTGAAGTCATCGGGCAAGCGCAATTTTGCCGCGTAGTAGAGGGCATTTTCAACGGTGATATCGCGGTGGATAATGTCATCCTGGGGTACATAGCCAAGCTGGGTGCTAAACGCTGCTAGGTTGCGATAGTAATCCTGTCCATTGTACAGCACGAGACCTTGCTGCGCGGGCCGGAGTCCGTTCAGTGCATCCATCAGAGTAGATTTACCAGCACCAGAACCACCTACTACCGCCACGAATTTGCGAGGTGGGATAACGATCGAGATATCATTGAGTAGTACAGTATTGTTATTGCCTTTTTTTAGGATATTGCGAGCATCAATGCGTATACCCTGTTCCTTATATTCAGTAAGCTGTGTACCGGTAAAAGCA